>NZ_PQLP01000002.1:0-223213 GCF_002918965.1 Acinetobacter sp. ACNIH3
TTGTGCTGGCGACCATAGCAAGAGTGAACCACCTGATCCCTTCCCGAACTCAGAAGTGAAACCTCTTAGCGCTGATGGTAGTGTGGGGTTTCCCATGTGAGAGTAAGTCATCGCCAGCTCATTATTCCTAAAAAGCCCTCTGCTAATACAGGGGGCTTTTTTTATGCTTGAGATTTAATCGATTGATCACTTGCTGTAAACTGCTGACCAACAGCTCTATCAGGTGAAAATCTAATATAATTCAGCCTGTAGCAAGGGATGGTTTCAATATAGTTAGGACTTATCGGCGCAAGCTAGGATTATTTTCGTTTACGATTGTTAACCTTTTTATGCTTTTAGTGAGCGTTTGAGATGCTAAATTGTAAGTTATTCGTTTTAATAAGTATGTAGAATAACAATGAAACAGGTTCATCTCGCAGCAATGTTGTGTTTAGGCTTTATCCCTTATAGCCTGACTGCCTGTCATGCACAGAACAAGACGTCACAGGAACTCAATAAGAGTCCGGAAGCGGCAAACTCTACTTCCGAAACTGTAACTGCACCTTCTTCCACTCAAGTACAGCAAGCCTATAAGGTCAATAATATTGCCGAGTTTAATGAACCATGGGCGATAGCACCTTTAAAGGATGGTCGGCTACTGCTTACCGAGCGTAAAGGCAGACTGTACTTATTCGATCCAGAAACCAAGAAAAAGACTGAAATTAAAGGCACCCCGAAAGTGGCTTATGGCGGTCAGGGCGGCTTGGGAGATGTCGCATTACATCCTGATTTCGCCAATAACCCATGGATCTATCTGAGCTATGCTGAACAGGGTCAAGGCGGTTACGGCGCAGTAGTGATTCGTGGCAAGCTGGATTTGAAACAAGGTGCACCACAACTCACCCAGATCGAAAAAATCTGGACACAAGTACCTAAGTTTTCTTCAGGGCAGGGTCATTATGGACACCGGATAGTGTTTGGCTCAGATGGCAAGCTCTGGATCAGCTCGGGTGAACGTCAACAGTTTGATCCTGCACAAGATATGAAGTCTAATGCCGGTAAAATTATTCGCCTGAACGATGATGGCTCGATCCCTGCCGATAATCCCTTTATGAATCAGGGTGAAATTGCCCAGCAGGTTTGGAGTCTTGGACACCGTAATCCTCTGGGAATGGCGTTTGATCCCAAAGGGCAGCTCTGGATCATTGAAATGGGACCGAAGGGCGGCGATGAACTGAACAAGATTATCAAGGCTAAAAATTATGGCTATCCTTTAGTATCAAATGGTGATCATTATGATGGAAAGCCAATTCCTGACCACAGTACCCGACCTGAATTTGAAGCACCTGTACTGGACTGGACGCCGGTAATCTCTCCATCTGACCTGAACTTCTATACCGGAAAAATGTTCCCGCAATGGCAAAATAAAGCGATAGCCACAGGTCTTTCTTCCAAGGCAATTATTATTATAGATACAATGCAGCAACCTGCCAAAGAAGTTCAACGGCTGGATATGAAAGCACGGATTCGTGGCGCAGTACAGGCTCAGGATGGGGGCATCTGGGTGATTGAAGATGGTCCTCAGGCACGTTTGTTAAAGCTCACAGCGCTTTAAGTCATAATTTTTATATAGATAGGAGGATGCTTAGGAATCCTCTTTTCGTTTAAGGATAAAAATATGCTTCTTATGAAGGTATAAAAGAAAAAGCCCTGACATCCTGTCAGGGCTTTTCCAGATTCATTTATCAAGGTATAACTCCTGTCATACCGATCAGCTTCCTGCTGCATTTATTGTTTTTTATTCTTCAAGACATCCTGTCCTGTATGTCTTAACTATAAGAGGAATTATGGATTTGGTATAGCGTCAACCCTCCCCAATACTTGTGCGCCATAGCGTACAGTGATGCTGAAATTTGCAGCAGGATAGCGAGAAGTACTTAAGCTTATAGACAACCCATAAAGTAAAAGGCCTCGACATCCTGTCGAGGCCTTTTGGATTTGTTATGAAGATCTGACTCATGTCACATCTGGCAACTTCCTGTTGTAATGCGCTTTTTCTTATTCTTGTATCGCTATTGGACATCCTGTCCGGTGATGACTTAAATATAGCGTGTATATTTGTAGGCAAATAGCAGTAATTTCTGCTTGGCTTGTAAGCTAAAACGGACGTGGCTGTCCGCGGCAACTTACGCACTGACATACTGAATCAGCTTGTCTACCACGCCTCGCAGGGTTTTATTATCGAATTCATTCCCTTCAAAGGTATAGTCTTTAGCACGACTAAAGATATCACGAATTTCGATTACCGCATTGGTATCCACTAAACCAAGCTGTGTACCGACCTGACGGATCTGATCGATAGAGCGCGAGCCGTTGGTCGCACCGTAGCCGACATAAGCCGCCGGTTTGCCTTGCCATTCCTTACCTAGATAATCCAGGGCATTTTTCAGGGCTGGACTGTAGCCATGGTTATATTCCGGGCTGATAAAAATAATGGCATCTGCAAGTGCAATAAAATCAGCCCATTCCTGCTGTTTAGGCTGGTCATAAATACCGGTGAGTGGAGGATGTGCGCCAGCAAACATCGGCAGGTCCCATTCTTTCAGATCGACAATTTCAGCTTCCACTGTACTGAAGTGATAGGTTTTAATTTGTTTAAAGATCCAGTCAGCTACTTTGATCGCTACACGTCCTTCGCGAATACTGCCTACAATGATGTAAATCTTCATCTTATTATCCTGTCATTGCTTCACTCAATTTAAATTAATCAAAATAAGCAAGGATGAATAGGCATGATTTGTATCTTGGTATTTGCATTATAAAAAAAGCGCCCAAAGGCGCTTTGTCGTGAAATGATGCTTACATCAATTTCACACCTTGTTGACCGGCTGGGGTTACTCTAAAGATTTCTACTTCAAAAGTAATATTCTTGCCAGCTAGCGGGTGGTTGAAATCCACTTCAGTGATGTCATCACCGACGGTTTTCACCACGCCATACAGGCTTTGTTTCGCTTTGTCTTCAAACTCGATCATATGACCTTCAATTGGACGTTCGCCAAATTTCACAGTATCAAATTTTTGTACGTTTTCAGGATTCCATGGACCGAAAGCATCTTCAGGAGGAAGACTTACGGTACGACGGTCACCGGCGCGTAAACCGAACAGTGCTTTTTCAAAGCCTGGTAGCAAGCTGCCATCGCCCATCACCAGACTTACCGGCTCAGTACGACTGCGGGTATTGTCAATTTCAACACCATTTTCAATGGCTACTGAGAAATGAAGCTCAACCTTAGAGCCAGCTTCAATACGAGTTTCCTCGTTAGGATTAATAAAATCAGTCATGTTATTTCGCCTGCTGTTGGTTGCGTTTTCCTTCTAAGAAGAAGGTGTCAATCAGCATTAAAATAGTACCTAACGTAATGGCACTGTCTGCAAGGTTAAAGGCAGGGAAGTGGCTATTCTGATAATAAACATGAATAAAATCGACTACATAGCCGAGAGAAACACGGTCAATCAGGTTGCCGATGGCACCGCCCAGAATCAGGGCAACGGCCAAAGGTAAAACTTTCATGTTCTTTGGCATACGCATCAGCCAGAACACGAAAATCACAGACACTACTCCTGCCAGCGAAGTAAAGAAATAACGTTGCCATCCACCGGCATCGGACAGAAAACTAAAGGCTGCGCCATAGTTATGCAGTAATGTCCAATTTAAAAAGGGCAGGACGGGTACTGGATCTGCGTAATTCAGACTAGTGGTCGCAATCCATTTGGTCCATTGATCCAGAATAATTGAAATAATAGTCAGACCTAACCACCACAAGTTGTGAGGATAGAACTGGAATAAGCCCTTTTTTTCTTGTGGATTAGGCATATTTTCTCTCTTCGCCTTGGCCTGTCGGCAGGTTGATGATACAGCGGCCACACAAGCCTGGGTGTGATGCATGTGTGTTTACATCAGGAAGTACATGCCAGCAACGTACACATTTCTCACCGTCTGCGGCAGAAACTTTCACATTCAGACCTTCCAGATCAGATGCTTCACCTTGGGCAGCCTTAAAGTCATTCACGATCACTTGAGAGGTAATCAGTACAAAACGCAGTTCATCACCCAGTTTGTCCAATACTGCTTTCAGCTCGTTCGACGCCCAAAGTTCAACTTTGGCAGACAGGTTCGAACCCACTGTTTTTTCAGTACGCGCCGCTTCAATAAACTTGTTCACTGCAGATTTTACCGAAATCAGCGTTTGCCATTCAGCTTCAGTCACCAAGTTTGCAGTAGATGCAGCTGGAATATCATACCATTCAGCAGTGAACACATATTTCTCTGACTGCTCAGGAATCAGTGGCCAAGCTTCTTGTGCAGTAAAGCTCAAGATCGGTGCCATCCAGCGTACGAATGCCTGTACCAGATGATACAGTGCAGTTTGTGCAGAGTGACGTGCCTGAGAATCGGCTTTGGTAGTGTATTGGCGGTCTTTGATGATGTCGAGGTAGAAACCACCCAGGTCATTGATACAGAAATTGGTTAAGGCATTGGTTACGATATGGAAGTTCATATCTTCATAAGCTTGCTGAACGGTTTTCTGTACTTCAGCTGCACGTTGCAGGATGTATTGATCAAGCGCGATCAATTGATCTACAGGAAGCGCATCAGTTGATGGTTTGAAACCATTTAAGTTGGCAAGTAAGAAACGCAGTGTGTTACGGATACGACGGTAACCATCTGATGCACGGCTAAATATTTCTTTACCCGCAGTCATTTCATAGCGGTAGTCCGCCGATGCGATCCAGAAGCGTAAACCGTCTGCACCCATATCTTTAATGATGTCTTGTGGGGTAATGATGTTACCCAACGATTTCGACATCTTGCGGCCTTTTTCGTCCACCACGAAACCATGCGTCAGCAAGCCTTTATATGGCGCACGTTCGTTGATGGCAATCGAGGTTAATAACGACGACTGGAACCAGCCACGGTGTTGGTCTGAACCTTCAAGGTAAAGATCCGCAGGATCTTGCAGTTCTTCACGTTCACGTAATACAGCGTAGTGCGTTGTACCCGAGTCGAACCATACGTCTAGCGTGTCACGTACCGCATTGTACTGTTCAGCATCATCACCGATGAACTCGCGTGCATCACGGTTGTACCAGCCATCAATACCTTCCTGTTCAATCAGTTTAGCGACTTCTTCGATCAGTTCAGGCGTACGAGGATGTAGCTCATTGGTATCTTTATGTACGAAGAACGGAATTGGCACACCCCAAGTCCGTTGACGAGAGATACACCAGTCTGGACGGCCTTCAATCATCGCCTGGATACGGTTTTTACCCCAGTCCGGCACAAAGCTGATCTCGTTTTCGATCGCATTCAATGCGCCTTGACGTAAGCCTTTGGTATCCATGCTGATGAACCATTGTGGTGTCGCACGGAAGATAATTGGGGTTTTATGACGCCAGCAGTGCGGGTAGCTGTGTTTGATTGGGTGATGTGCCCAAAGCTTGTTGGCCTCTGCCAACGCAGCAATAATTTGTGGATTGGCTTTGTAGATATGCTCGCCAGCAAACAGTGGAGACGTTGGTAAGTAAACACCGTTACCACCCACTGGATTTTCTACTTTCAGGTTGTACAGCAAGCCAACTTTATAGTCGTCCACACCATGGCCAGGCGCCGTATGTACTGCACCGGTACCACTGGTGGCAATCACGTGTTCGCCCAAGATTACAGGCACTTGACGATCGTTAATCAGTGGATGTTGCAGAACCAGGTGCTCAAGTTTGCTACCGGCAAAATCAGCAATGACTTCAACAGTGGTAAAACCGTAGCGTTCAGTTGCCGACTCCACCAGATCTTTCGCCAGGATAAAGTTTTGTGGTTCTTTTTCTTCGCCGCGTGCTTTCACCAGTTGATATTCAATTTCAGCATGCAGGGCAACGGCCTGGTTCGCAGGAAGCGTCCAAGGCGTTGTGGTCCAGATCACGATATCAGTACGGTCAGCGACTTCTACACCTAAACGTGCAGACAGGTCAGCCAAATCGACTACAGTGAAACCGACGTCAATCGCATCGGATTTTTTATCTTCATATTCAACTTCTGCTTCAGCCAGAGATGAACCACAGTCCAGACACCAGTTGACCGGTTTCAGACCTGGTTCGATATGACCAGCTTTTGCGATTGCACCTAATGAGCGAACAATATCCGCTTCCTGTTTGAAGTTCATTGTCAGGTAAGGATTGTCCCAATCACCGAACACGCCCATACGCACGAAGTCTTTCTTCTGTAATTCAACTTGTGTATATGCATATTCGCGGCAAGCTTTACGGAAAGTCGAAGCATCAACTTTTACGCCCACTTTACCGACTTTTTCTTCGACTTTCAGTTCGATTGGAAGACCGTGACAGTCCCAGCCCGGTACATATGGGGCATCAAAGCCATCCATGACACGGCTTTTAATAATGATGTCTTTTAAGACTTTATTGACTGCATGACCCAAATGGATTTGGCCGTTTGCGTACGGAGGGCCGTCATGAAGTACATATTTTTTCTTGCCAATACGCGACGCACGAATCTGCTGATAAATGTTGTCGGCATACCACTCTTCTAACCATTTCGCTTCACGTACTGCCAGATTTGCCTTCATTGCAAAGTCAGTACCTGGGAGGTTTAGCGTGGCTTTGTAATCCACTGCATTTTCAGGAGTTTGCTTATCGCTCATGCAAGTTGTCTTCCAATTCAATCTGTCATTTGACAGACACGTTTTACAATAAAAATATGGGGGATTAAAAGGGAAATGTGGGGTGATTTCGACGAAACTCAAGTAGTTTCTCGACATCGTCATCAATTCCGGCTTTTAGGGCTTCAAGCGAAGGATAATTCTTTTCGCCATGCAAATAGTTTAAGAATGTCACCCGCATCAACAGGCCATACAGATTAGCAGAAACATCAGGGAAATGTACTTCTAATCGCCATTCTGGTTGTTCCTGCTGAATGACCGGGCGGGTCCCGACATGTCCGGCGCCAAACAGACCGGTGGGATCATAGCCAGCAATGCCTGTTTTGCTTGCATCACCAGCTCTAGCTTTATCTTTTAAAGATTCGGTTTCACATACCACTTCCACGCCATAAATACCCTGCAAACACGGTCTATGACGGTTTAAGCGCACATTAATAGTCGGGAAATCAATGGTGCGGCCAATCTGGTCACCATACTGTACCCGCCCGGTAATGCTATAAGGGCGCCCCAGGAGTTTGGCAGCCAGGGCAAGATCGCCTGCTTGTAGTGTCTGACGGATACGGGTCGAACTGACACGTTCGCCGTCGAGTTGTACGGTATCCAGATTGGTGACCTGAAAACCATAATTACGCAGGAATTCGCTATTGCCCTGACGGTGTTTGCCGAAGTGGAAATCATCACCCAGCACCAGATGCTCGGCATTCAGTTTATCTTTTAGAATATCGGCAAACTGTTCTGCATTCAGGCTACGGAAACTTTCATCAAATTTCGCCACCGCAATATAGTCCACACCCAGTTCAGTCAGGTATTCCACCTTTTCACGTAAAGATGATATACGGGGTGGGGCCTCATAGCCTTTGAAATATTCCAGCGGCTGCGGTTCAAAGATCATTACCACGCTTTTCAGCTGTTGCTGTTCCGCCACGGCTTTCAGCTGTTTGATCATGACCTGATGACCTAAATGCACACCGTCAAAATTACCAATGGTAACCACCGTTTTAGGTAACTCTGTGCGAGACGATAAGGCATTTAGACGGAGCAGCTTCATGGGCGAATCAGGTGCTTAGAAATTCGAAGAGGCTATATATTGCCATAATCTTTACGTTTCGTCTTGTTGTTGTGTTTTTATGCAATATCTTTTATTTAAAAATCTTCAGCCCAGAACTTAATCGGCTGAATAAAATAAAAATTAATCAATATTTCCTGCTTCCTTAGTTCTCTAATAATCAGAGCTATTTCTATTTTTCTAGCAGTTTAAACAGGTTTATAGCAGACAGGGGAGAGGCCATTTTCTGCTGAGCAGAAATCGATTTTTATTTGCAGTGTTTACCTGTTTATCTTTTAATAGTCCAGTATTTTAAAATTGATATGGAAACCCAATGTCCGAACATGCACTGATTATGGCTTTGCCTAATGAATCCAAAGGCTTATTTGAAGCACAAGGTATTGATGTGCATTATAGCGGTATTGGCTAAGTCAACGCAGCCTTTAAAGCCTTTGAAGTGATTCAGAACACAGGCTGCAAGACTTTATTGAACCTGGGTACGGCAGGCAGTTCGCATTTTGATGCGCATGCCCTGGTCGAAGTCAGCCAGTTTGTGCAACGCGATATGGACGTATCACCACTCGGTTTTAACGTCGGCTTAACCCCGATGGATCAGCATTTCCCGGGAGCAATCGAGCTTGAGCCTTTCTTTGATCATTTGCCCAAGGGTATTTGCGGAACCGGAGATAGCTTCGAAACAGGACAACCGAAAGTGCCCTGCCAACTGGTCGACATGGAAGGCTATGCACTGGCCAAGGTATGCAAGAAACTTGGCGTACGCCTGATTTCTGTAAAATACATTACCGATGGTGCCAATGACACAGCACATCTCGACTGGGAGGAAAACTTATTGTTAGGCGCGCAAAAACTGTTATTTTTATATCAGATGTTAAAATAAGAATAAGGTCAAAGACCGGATCGGCGACCATAATGACTATGGTCGTATGCCAAGCAAAACTTATGCGTTTTGTTCAGGACGTGGTAGTACGCCATAAAGCATCATATGTACAGTGTGCTGAATCACACGCTGCTGCATGCTACGGTTACGCAGCGTTTTGCCGGTCACCATTTCCATCTGTATGGCAAAGTCGGCATAGTTCTGTGTCACTGCCCAGATATTCAGGATCAGCAGTTCAGGGTCAATATCTTTAGAAATCTTGCCCTGTTCCTGCCAGTTACTGATCACCTTGGCTTTACGTTTCACCAGTTTTTTCAGTGGACCTTTCAGGATTTCCAGAATATGTGGTGCCCCCTGGATCACTTCCAAGGCGAACAGGCGAGATGCTTTCGGTTGCGTGCGTGATACTTCAATTTTCTGCATCAGATAATTGGTGATCGCTTCTTCCGGTTCTAGCTCGGCTTCAAGCATTTGCAGTGGTGCCAGCCACTTTTGCAGTACGGTGGTTAACACCTCTACATAGAGAGCTTCTTTATTTTCATAGTAATAGAAAATATTAGATTTATGCATTTCTGCAATTTGTGCGATTTCGTCCAGACTTGCCCCACTAAAGCCATATAGGGAAAAAACGTCTAGAGCGGCACTGAGCAGCTGGTTGCGCTTTTGAGTACTCTTTTTTTGTTCCATCAGCAATATAAAAACAATTAAAAAAGGGAATATTGAATTGTACGGCAAATCATCAGATTTGTGCACAAAGTAGAAGTCTAATTTTTTGAATAATGATGATTTATTCTGTAGATCAACTATGTAATCCTTACAAAACTAGCGAATCCCAGTATAAAAATCAAGCTTTTGAAAATGTTTAAATTATTTTGAAGTCTTTTGTTATTGAGAAATCAGTTTAATTAATGTCAGATTCATGACATTTTATTTTTAAGATGGACTGTAATTTTAATTTTGATGAAATTCTAAGAATTATCTATCCTTCAAAGTGAAAACCCGGATTCTAAATCCGGGTTTTGTTTCTTTTTAGGTTGCCAGTACGGCATTCAGAACTTGCTGTTCCAGTTCAGCAAACTGGATTCCTTTCTGACGTGGACGTGGCAAGTTGACACGGAACTCTTTGGCAATATGACCTTTGTCCAGCAGGATGATGCGATCTGCTAACTGTACGGCTTCACTGACATCATGAGTCACCAGGATTGCAGTAAAGCCCTGTTCAGTCCATAACTTTTCGATCAGGTTCTGCATGTCAAGACGGGTCAGGGCATCCAGGGCACCTAAGGGTTCATCTAGGAGCAGGATACGTGGTTTATGGGATAAAGCACGTGCCAAGGCTGTACGTTGACGCTGACCACCCGACAGTTGCGATGGCCATAGCCCTGCTTTTTCCTTTAAGCCGACTTTCTCCAGCATGCTTGATGCATTGGCATGCTGATCTTTCGGCAAGCCCAATTGCACATTTTGTTCAATGCTCCGCCATGGCAACAAACGCGGATCTTGGAACATCACCCGAATATCGTCCGCAGTAATACCTTCACGAATATGACGTGCTGACTTGAACTTGATTTCGCCGTAGCTCTGTTTTTCCAGATCGGCAATCAGACGCAGCAGGGTACTTTTACCACAACCACTACGACCGACAATTGCCAGGAATTCGCCCGGCTGAATATGCAGGTCCAGATCTTCCAGAACCTTGACCGAGCCATAGAACTTGTGCAGCTGTTCAATAATAATTTCGGCACCGATGACTGCATGGGGATCAATATCTGCCGCAGCATAGTCTTGTGGTGCAGTTTGGTCATTGGCGAGACGCCCTAAGCTGAGATCAGTCATCACATGCTCCTCCATATTATTCATTTATTTTTGATAGCCAGCATGCCAGCGCAGCAGGAAACGTTCCAAGGCAACCGCCAGAACATCCGCCAGTTTGCCAAGTAAGGCATACAGTAAAATACCGACCAGTACCACATCGGTTTGCAGGAATTCACGCGCATTCATGGTCATATAACCAATCCCGGACTGTGCAGAAATGGTTTCAGCCACAATCAGCAGTACCCACACTAAACCTAACGAGAAACGTAAACCCACCAGAATCGAAGGCATTGCGCCCGGTAAAATAATTTCTTTATACAGTTGCCAACGGGTGAGGCCATAGCTTTTACCCATTTCGATCAGCTGCGGATCGACTGAGCGAATACCATGATAGGTATTGATATAGATCGGGAAGAACACGCCGATGGCGACCAGAAACAGCTTGGCTGATTCATCGATGCCGAACCATAAAATCACCAGTGGAATTAAGGCCAGGGCAGGGATATTCCGGATCATCTGTAAAGTGGTATCGAGCAGGGTAGAGGCAGCTTTGGATGAACCATTGAGTAAACCTAGAAGCAGCCCCAAACCCCCACCCACCAGTAAACCACTCAGGGCACGGCCAGCACTGACTTTTACATGGGTCCAGAGTTCACCACTCATCAGCAGAGCCCAGAATGCGGCGATGACTGCACTCGGTGCAGGCAAAATTCGGCTTTCCAGCAGGCCGGTACTTGACGCGATCTGCCAGATCAAAATTAATCCAATGGGAACTAACCAGGGCAGCAAACGCTGCCTGAGTTGTGTTCCACGTGAAACCTTCTTTTCTGCAATGGTTTCAACAGAAACGACTTTCGACATTAAGCTGGCTCCTGAACACTCGCAGCCTTCTTGTTCTCATCTGGCGTGTAGTTATTTGCCACAATTTCACCGAATGGACCTGTCAGGTTTGGCTGAGTCAATTTTTTCTGGGTTTCAAGTGGTAAGAGTGGAAATACCAGTTCAGCAAAACGGATCGACTCCTCCAGATGTGGGTAGCCTGAGAAGATAAAGGTATCGATACCCAAGGCAGCATATTCCTGAATACGTGCTGCGATAGTTTTAGGGTCACCTACCAGTGCTGTACCTGCGCCACCACGTACCAGACCGACACCTGCCCAAAGGTTTGGAGAGACTTCAAGTTTGCTACGGTCGCCATTATGCAGTTCAGCCATACGACGCTGACCGACTGAATCCATTTGCTTGAATTTTGCCTGAGCTGCCGCAATAGTTGCATCATCCACATACTGGATCAGCTCTTCTGCGGCCTTCCATGCTTCTTCATTGGTTTCACGAACAATCACATGTAAACGGATACCGTAGCTAAGCTTACGGCCTTTCGCTTCAGCTTTGGCACGGACATTTTCAATCTTTTCTTTGACTGCTGCAGGTGGTTCACCCCAAGTCAGGTAAGTGTCAACCTGATCTGTTGCAAGTTCAATCGCAGCATCTGAAGAACCGCCGAACCACAGTGGAGGATGGGGCTCTTGAACGGGTGGATAGAGCAATTTTGCATCGTCTACACTTAAGTGTTCACCGTGGAAAGTGAAGCTCTCACCCGTGTGAGAGCGTTTCAGGATTTCACGCCAGATCGTCGTGTATTCAGTTGCAGTCTTGTAGCGGGTTTCGTGATCTTCATACACGCCATCGCCTTTTAGTTCCTGCTCATCACCACCAGTGACCAGATTTAGCAAGACACGGCCACCAGATAAACGGTCAAAGGTTGATGCCATACGTGCAGCCAGTGCAGGAGTCGTTACACCCGGACGTAGCGCAACCAGGAATTTCAATTTCTTGGTCGCGTCAATCAGGCTGGCTGCGGTTAACCATGGATCTTCACATGAACGGCCTGTTGGAATCAGTACACCTTCATAGCCCAGGTTATCGACCGCAACTGCAATCTGTTTCATGTAAGCATGATCGACCTGGCGTGCACCTTTGCTGGTACCTAGGTAGCGGCTGTCACCATGTGTCGGAATAAACCAGAAAATTTTCATGTCTTTGATCCTTGAATTATTTGCCTGCCCAAACGGCTTGCTGAATATTGATAGATTTTGGAATGATCTTGAGTTCACTAAAACGGTTCGCGAGTTCTTGCTGGTCGGCAATCACTTTCTTGGTGAGCGGTGCAGCACCAGATGGATTAGGACGACGCTGGATAAAGGTCTGGCTGACAATTGGTGTTAAGCCAGTACTTTGCGCAAAGATTTTTGCAGTTTCAGCTTTATGACGCTGTACCCATTTATCTGCAACATTGACCTGTTTGATAATTCCTTTTAATGCTTGCGGGTGTTTTTTAATTAAATTTTCTGAAGCCAGATAGAAGGTATAATTGGGGCTTAAGCCTTTCCCTGAAGCTAAGACTCTGGCTTTATCTTCTACTTGCGCTGCAGCATAGTACGGGTCCCAAATTGCCCAGGCATCAATCGCACCTTTCTGGAAAGCTGCGCGTGCATCCGCAGGGCTTAACCAGATTGGCTGGATATCGGTCCATTGCAAACCTGCCTTACGTACTGCCTGGACCAGTAAATAATGCGAGCTGGAACCGCGATGAACGCCGACACGCTTACCTTTGAGCTGGCTCAGTTTAGTAATTTTGGAATTGTGTTGTACCAGAATGGCAGAAGAGAGCGGTTTTGCAGTTTCATAAGCAAAATAATGCAATGGTTTATTACCAGCTTGAGCATAGACGGGAGGAGTGTCTCCAGTCGCACCGATATCAATAGAGCCTACAGCTAATGCTTCTAAAATTTGTGGTCCGCCTGGAAATTCGTTCCAGCTGATTTTTGCATTTGGAAATTCCTGTTCAAGCAGCTTTTGCTGTTGTGCAATGACCAAGTTTACCGAAGCTTTTTGGTAGCCTACACGAAGCTGTTTCACTGACGGATCAACTGCCCAAGCGGCACTTGAACCCAACATCGCACAAGCAACTAATGCGGCATTCATAGCATGACTGGAGGTCTTGAACCATGTGATTGCTTTGTTGTGTCGCTGATGTTGAGTCATTATTAGATCCCCTGATATTTTCCTATGATTTATTTGGTTAAAATTGCTGATTGAATATTCAGTTTTGCTGGAATCAGTTGCTGGCCATAGAAGGCATCAGCGACCTGCTGCTGTTTTTGCGCCACTTCTGGTGTGAGCGGTTTTACCCCAAAGCCCATACGTGAAATTGAAGTTTTCAATACGTCGAATGCCAGGCCTGTTGGTTTTTCTAGAAGTTTCGCTGCCTCATCTTGATGGCTAGATACCCATTCAGTAGTCAGGTTCAGCTCATTCACTACCGCATCAATGATCTGTGGATTTGCTTCAGCGAACTTACGATCAGCCAGATAGAACTGATGATTGCTCACGATATTCTCACCAGTTGCAATCACACGTGCACCAATCTGATGTTCTGCTGCCGCAAAGAACGGATCCCAGATCACCCAGGCATCAACCGCTCCACGCTCAAAAGCGGCACGTGCATCAGAAGGTGGCAGGTACACCACTTCAATATCGCTGAGTTTCAGATTATTGGCTTCAAGGACTTTTAATAGTAAATAATGAACATTTGAGCCTTTGTTGAGTACAATACGTTTGCCTTTCAGGTCCTGGACGGACTGAATATTTGAGTCTTTTTGTACAATCAGAGCTTCAGCCTTAGGTGCTTCAGGCTGGTTTGCGACATACACCAGATTTGAGTTGGCTGCCTGAGCAAAGATTGGCGGTGCTTCACCGGCTTCACCAAAAGACACACTGCCTACATTCAGACCTTCAAGTAGTTGTGGACCTGCCGGGAATTCCACCCATTTCACATTTACGCCTTGTTGTTTTAATACAGTTTCCAACGTGCCGCGTTCTTTCAAGATTGGAAGGACGCCATATTTTTGGAAACCGATATTCAGCGTTACACTTTCTTCTTTTTTAGAGCAGCCAGAGAGCAACATCACGCCAGCAATAGCAGTACTCAGGGCTGCTGTTTTTGCAATGAATTTAACCGTAGATTGGCGCATGAATATAAACTCCTGACAAAAAGCCAATTAGATTGAATAGACAAGTTAGGCATACGCTAATCGTTTTTTATTTTCCAAAAAAATAACAATTCGGGAATTTCTAATGAGAAAAAAAGATAAATAAAAAAGCGCAAAACTTATGTAGAAAAGTGATTTGGAATCTTTATGGAATTTTATTTTTATACAATTTAAGCTATTGAAATATATATTTAATTTTTTAATAAAATATAAAGATATGGATATGAAAATCCATGCAAAGCTTTTTAAGTTAAATATTTGAGAAATCTACATATCTTTAGCAAAAAATAAGATATATAAACAAATAAAAAGTCACATTAAAGTGACTTTTTACAAACCAGGGAATTACGCTGATAGTTATATAGCGCCTGACGGGCATCGGGCAGATCATCGACAGAGGACTGTTCAAAACCCTGTTCCAGGAACCAATGTGCAGTGCGGGTGGTTAGAATAAACAGTTGCTGAATACCCATGCTCCGGGCTTTATCTTCCAGATAATTCAGAATCTGGCTGCCGCGGTTGGACTTGCGATAACTTGGATCGACAGCGACACAGGCAATTTCAGCAGAACGCAGCTCATTGCCTGTGGTTGGTATCGGATATAACGCGGCACAGGCCAGAATCATGCCGTCACGTTCAATGACTGCGAACTGTTCAATTTCATTTTCCAGACGTTCGCGTGAGCGATACACCAGAATGCCTTCTTCTTCCAAAGGCCGTAGCAGGTTAATCAGACCGCCAACATCCTGAATGGTAGCCATACGTACATCCTCATAATGAGCATCGGTAATCAGAGTACCTGAACCATCTCGGGTGAAGAGTTCTTCCAGCAGCGCACCATCATGAGCATAGGAAATCAGATGCACACGGTTGACGCCATTCATCGAGGCTTCCTGTGCAGCGCGAAGTTGCAAGCTTAGTTCGGATGGCAGGTCTTGAGCATCCTGCATTATATAAGCATCCAGCTGACTTGGCTGCACTTCACGTTGCAATTGTCCATCCGTATTCAGCAGGCCATGCTGTTTACCCAGGAAAATCAGCTTGTCTGCCTTGATACGAATCGCAGTTTTGGTCGCAACTTCCTCCGCCAGCAGGTTGAACACTTCGCCAGTGGTGGAATAACCGGTTGGTCCAAGCACCACAATGTTATGACTGTCAAGATGACGCTGAATCGCATTGGTATCTACGGTACGGACTTCACCAGTTAACTGGAAATCAATACCGTCACGAATCCCGTAAGGCTTGGCAGTAACAAAATTACCGGATACGACATCTATACGGGCGCCATACATGGGTGAGTTGGCCAGTCCCATTGAGAGCAAGGCTTCAATCTGCAGGCGGATTGAACCCACAGCATTCATGACACAGCTCAACGATTCACGGGTTGTGATTCGGCGCTGACGATGAAAAGGCGTGATGATCTGACTTGCTGCCAGATTCAGGTTGATCTGTGGACGCGCACCATGCACCAGAATCAGATGAATTCCGAGAGAATGCAGCAGGGCAATATCGTGAATAATATGCTGGAAATTGTCATGCAGCACCGCCTCGCCATCAAACATGATCACGAAGGTCTTGTTACGGTGCGCATTAATATAGGGCGCAGAATGGCGAAACCAATGCACATATTGCAAAGTTGTGCTTTGAGACGGTTCTGCTGGGTTCATGCACTGGCCTATATTAGAAAATAATACTTAATTGAATTTGATTCTAAAAAAACCCGGGAACGAAGTACAGCAATAAAAAAACACCTGAAGCGTGGGCTTCAGGTGCAATGGAGAAAAGATACAGAATTGAGATTTAGTTGAGGATACGGATAATCTTGTCATTACGCTCATTGACTAGCACATAATCACCATTGATTTTGTACCACTGCTGGTTTCTGCCTGCATTTGGCAGACGGCGTGCTTCATAACCACTTACTTCAAAACGGCGGTTGTCATACTGGTTAGGCAGCTTTTGACCGACACGCCAGTCACGGCTTGGATTCACCACACGGTTGTTATAGCGTTTATCATTCCAGCGACGGTCATCACGGCGATCGTCCCATTTTTTCGCATCTTTATGATCCCAATGCGGTGCCGGTTTATGTGGCGCATAACGCGGATCATGTTGCGGTGCAGCCATTGCAGAAGTTGCAACTAAAGCACTCAAGGATAAAGCGATTGTTGTTAACACTTTTTTCATGGCATTCACCTGAATTCATCATTATCGTTTCGATGAGACTAAATTAGCGAATCAGTAGAGAGAAACCGTGAGGGCAATTTAGGCGAATTGTTAAATTTATGAAGAAAAAAAGAAGAATAAGAGGGAATTACAGGTTTTTTTAGTCAAGAACAGCATCCAATACCACCTAGCTAAAATAAAAAAGACCCAAACAAGTTGGGTCTATGAAAATGTGAGGATTTAATGTCCAAGAATTCGAATAATACTGTTGTTGTCCGAATCGACCAGAATGTATTCATTATTGACTTTATACCATTGCTGTCTGCGGTCAGGTTTTGGCAACTTGTGGTCTTTATATTCAACTTTATAACCATTACCGCGATAATGCTGTGGCATGACATAACCGGGTTGCCATTTCATTTGCTGTAAACGCTTTACACCACGCTCTTCACGCATACGGCGACGGTCTTCATGGTCATCATCTGCGCGATCACGGAATTTTTTAGACTGACCTTGACGTTGATCCATATGACGTTCATCATCAAAATGCGGCGCAGCATTGGCAACATTCGTCAGCATTAATGTACTGATAGACATTGTCAAAGCAACCAAAAGCTTTTTCATGGTGAACCCTCAATCAATTGTTCATTTTCTACAGTCTAATTTACGCAAAAATTGCAGAGAAACTGTGAAGATCAGGCATGTATTCTTTAAAGAATGCAGAGAGATTATGACTATGCCATGATTTCAGTAGTTTTTGAACACTTCATACAGGCTAAGCGCTTGAGAAGCTGTGAAATACTATCCTGAGACTAATGTATGGTGAGGTCAAGAGAAACCCGGTTGATTAGGGCAATTTATCTCCTGTATTCCAGTCGAATAGTACCTCAATATTTGCAGGTCTGAACTAGTTCCATTGTTCAGTCAAACCCTGTAACGACTGGATCGCTTCAGCCACACATTCCGCTTCAGTGGCATCATCTAAAGCTTGAATCAAGGTAGCTGATAATTGCAGGCTTTCAATATGGCGAATAGTCTCGATTTTACGTTTTTGGTCAGCCATGCTGGATTCTCCTTTATCTGGTCATCATCTTGAATACAGGTATCATAGCGCTCAGGCTTTAATTTGAAAAACCGAATAAAATTATTATTAGTATGTAAAAAACCGATTTATAGCTGTTTTTAATAGGTTTCCCGAATAAAAAAAGAACACGCTTGGCGTGCTCTTATATCGGTTTAAACCTGGCTTAGTAAGCGTAGTTCAGATCGGTATAGTCAGTCAGGGACTTCTGGATATGTGCATTAATAAAGGCACGTACATCATCCGTGGTCATGGGCTTGCCTTGATTGCTAATTACATGTTCGATATCCGGCTGATTTTCAATTTTAATGCGATACACAAAATGTTTAGCCAGACGGTAGCCATCATCCAGTTTTTCAATACCTGTCACATAGTAATAGGCATGTTCAAAGTTCAGATCGGTATGGGAAAAGATAAACTGCTCGAATAGTTTCAGCTTGCTGCCATTTTCGAGTGCCTTGATGTCGTCCACAATGCTGGCTTCAAACTTCACGCCGTATTTTTCAGAAACCGGCTGCTGATCAATCAGAAGTGACACCATGCCATCTTCCAAAGTGGTCACGGTGATGTTGTTTAGGTCAGTCATGTTGCACTCGAATCAAAATCTGTTAGCGATAGTATGGGTGAATTTTAACGAAACTCAATGCGACCAGGGTGGAGTCAGAGAAGATTTATGCATTATTTCTGTCTAAAATAGCAATGAAAAAGGGAGCCAAGGCTCCCTCATTTCAATCATGTTCACTTCAATCAGCAGTTAATCCTGCGCATCAATACTTTGACCATTCATATGCAGACTGTCATCACCCATCAGGTACAGATAAGCCGGCATAATCGATTCCGGGGTTGGCAAGGTTAGTGGATCTTCATCCGGATAGGCTTTAGAACGCATCGCAGTCCGGGTTGCACCCGGATTAATGCAGTTAAAACGCACATGTGGATGTACATTTTCTTTGGCAAACAGCTGGCTTACCGCTTCAATAGCAACCTTGGAAACTGAATAAGCTCCCCAGCGTTCACGCACCTGACGGCCTACACCTGAACTGGTAAAGACCACAGAAGCATGCTCAGATTTTTCGAGCAGAGGAAGCAGGGCCTGAGTCAGCACAAAGGGTGCACGCAGGTTGACAGCCATTACATCGTCCCAGACACCGGGGCTATAGTTTGCCAGTTCAATCCGTTCACCGAGCATGCCTGCATTATGCAGAATTCCGTCCAGACGACCAAACTGTTTACTCAGTGTTTCGAACAGGAGCTCGTAATCACGCTCAGAAGCACTGGAAAGCTGTAAAGGCAGAATTGCCGGGCGTGGTGCACCCAAACCTTCAATTTCATCGTAGATAACTTCAAGCTTGTTCAGGGTGCGACCATGCAGCACTACCGTCGCGCCATGCAGGGCATAGCTGATCGCTGCTGCACGTCCAATGCCATCGCCGGCACCTGTGATCAGGATAATACGATCCTTTAACAGGTCTGAGCGAGGTTGATATTCTGAATACTTCATGAACGACCTCCTTATTTCTTGCTTATTGTTGTGAAGTTTAATGTTCTGACCGGAACCTGAGTTTTAGCCGAGTACTGGCTTTAAAACCAGATCCTGAATTCGTTGATGTAATTCTTCTACACTATGCACGATACAATCCGCCTGCCAGGCGTTTAAATTATCTTTATGTTCTAAAGGCAGATAACCATAGGCTGCCAGAATAGTATACATATTGGCTGCACGTCCGGCATCGATATCACGTGGATGATCGCCGACATAGATACAGTCTTTAGCCGCCAGGTCAATCTGTTTTGCTGCCAGATACATTGGCTCCGGATCCGGTTTGGTACGGCCCACATCTTCCGGGCAGACCAGTACCGAACAGCGCTCTGAGAGATTCAATGCCGCAAGCAGCGATTCACTTAACCAGCGTGGTTTATTGGTGACAATACCCCAAGGAATACTGCGTGCTTCCAAAGCTTCCAGCAGTGGATACATGCCGTCAAACAGGTCAGTATCTACTGCAATATCGGCACCATACAGGTCTAAGAAACGCTGACGATGCGCCAGCAGGAGAGGATCTTCCAGCTCGAGTTCCGGATAGACCAGCTTGACCATGGCACGAGCACCTTCTGAAACCTGAGTGCGGATCAACTCTGGTGCTACTACTTCACGGCCTTCTTCACGGCACATATCCTGAATAATGCGGACAAAGTCGGCAGCAGTGTCAATTAAGGTACCATCGAGGTCAAAGAGAACTGCTTTCATTCAGCAGCTCCATTCGCCTGTTCTTTTGCCGTATAGACCATATAGTTAACATCTACATTTGGCGCTAACCAGTAACGTTTGGTCAGCGGGTTATAGTGCAGACCCGTCATATCTTTTAGTTTCAGACCAGCGTTGCGGATGTCATGCGCCAGTTCAGATGGTTTGATAAATTTGCTGTAATCATGCGTACCACGTGCCAGCATACGCAGCACATATTCTGCACCAATAATGGCAAACAGATATGACTTCGGATTACGGTTAATGGTCGAGAAGAACACATGACCGCCTGGTTTTACCAGCTTATGGCAAGCCTGAATGATCGATGCCGGATCTGGAACATGCTCCAGCATTTCCATGCAGGTCACCACATCGTATTGTCCTGCTTGTTCCTCGGCGAGTTGCTCAACAGGAACCTGACGGTATTGAATATTACTGACACCTTCCTGTTCCGCATGTAGACGTGCCACATTCAGTGGTGCTTCACCCATATCGATACCAAGCACATCAGCACCACGGCGTGCCATGCTTTCGGCCAGAATGCCACCGCCACAGCCTACATCCAGAACTTTTTTGCCGCTCAAGCCGCCAGCATGTTCGTCAATCCAGTTCAGACGTAGTGGATTAATCATGTGTAAAGGGCGGAACTCGGAATGCTGATCCCACCATATGGCTGCGAAAGCTTCAAATTTGGCAATTTCTTGTGGATCAACATTCAATTGCGACATCGGTGTCACCTCAATCAAGTCGTTATATTTTAAAAAAGTTCAATGTTGATTAGTGTAGCGCTTCCTGCAAAAAAAGCGATAAAAGCCTTAAAAAAGTTCACAGAATAAAAACGAAAGCCGCATATTTGATTTATAGTATCTGCATAAGCTAATCATAAAGATTTTGAGGATCATAATTCCAATGAAAAAATTTATTTTAGGCACTGTTGCTGCATCTGTTTTAGCATTTTCTGGCAGTGCGATGGCTAACTTTGTAGCAGGCCAAGACTATCAAGTGCTGGCTAAGCCAGTCAAAGTTGAAAAGCCAGGGAAAATCGAAGTACGTGAATTCTTCTGGTATGGCTGTGGTCACTGCTATACACTTGAACCGCATATGCAGGCCTGGTTGAAACAACTGCCTAAAGATATTCGTTTTGTCCGTACTCCAGCTGCGATGAACCCACTATGGGAACAGGCAGCACGTGCCTATTATGTGTCTGAAGCCCTAGGTGTTCGTCAAAAAGCGCACTTGCAGTTGTTCCATGATATCCATGCGAAGCAAAAACCAATTTTAGAACAAGCACAACTCGCCAAGTTCTATACCCGTTATGGTATTTCAGAAGCGAAATTTAACAGTACGTATAAATCATTCCCGATTTCTTCAAAAATCGCCCAGGCGAAAAATCTGGCCGCATCTTATCAGTTAACGGGTGTACCAGCCGTGACCGTGAATGGTAAGTATGTCGTTCAGGGTGATGATGCCAAAGTAATTCAGGTGGTAAATTTCCTGGTAGAAAAAGAGCGTAAGGCAAAATAATTTCTGCTGATCTTAAAAAAACCTGCACCTTGCTGCAGGTTTTTTATTGTTGAAAATATCTATTCTAGCTGCCTGAAGGCTGTTCATGCATGAATGTCCTGAAATAGCAGTTGCATCTGAATAACCGTCTGAGCTTTAAATTCTGCTGCGCGACTTTTTTGAAGATTGACATCTGACAGACCTTGAATACTCAGCCAACCCATCGCCCAATTCAAGGATAAATCCACGAGCATCTGGACCAGCAGCTTCAAGTGTTGAGGCGATTCGATTCCCTGAGCGGAATAAAGATTTCCCAGCTCATCGACCAGATCAGCAACTAAAAATTGCAGTTCTCGCTCAATACTGGTTCGCAAAAAGTCCGATCCGCCCCAACGTTCTGAACTAAAAAATAGCCATGGCTCAGGATGTTCTTCAACAGCCTGAAGGAAAAGCCCAATTGAGGTTTCAGTGTCTGAATGTACTTGATACAAGTAAGCTTCTACCAGCCGATTTAAGACACTTTTTAAATTAATGGCGACTTGGTCGAGCAGTTCCAGACCCAATTGCTGCATGTCCTTAAAATGCCGGTAGAACGCTGTCGGCACCAGTCCAACTTCACGGGACAGTTCACGCAGGCTGATATTGCTAAATGCACGACCACGGCTACTCAGTACCAGTGCGGCATCTAGTATTGCCTGATGACTTTGCTGTTTGCGTTCTGCACGTAAAGACATAAAAATCTTCTCGATATTTCCCTTTAAGTTTAACAAAAAATCGGCAATCACACAGCGCCATTCAGATGGCCTGATTTTGTATTTTGATCGAACAAGACTGAATTGATTTTGTAAATCATGCCAAGGGCCGGGCAATCTTGGCAGAGGCTTCTGTTATACTGAGCCGCAATTATTTTTCAGTCAAAGCAGGACTTATTTATGCGTATCGACCAGCGAGCATTAGATCAATTACGTGACATCAAAATTACCCGCAATTACACACGTTATGCGGAAGGTTCAGTATTGGTTGAATTTGGTCATACTAAAGTGCTTTGTACTGCCAGCATTGACAACTCGGTTCCCCGTTTCCTGAAAGGTCAGGGCCAAGGCTGGGTAACCGCAGAATATGGCATGCTGCCACGTTCAACACATACCCGTAGCGACCGTGAAGCGGCACGTGGCAAACAGAGTGGCCGTACTCAGGAAATCCAGCGTCTGATCGGCCGTAGCCTGCGCGCTATGGTGGACCTGAAAAAACTCGGTGAAAATACGATTACTATCGACTGTGATGTGATCCAGGCAGATGGCGGGACACGTACAGCCTCTATTACCGGTGCTGCGGTAGCATTGATTGATGCGATGAATGTGTTGCTTGAGAAGAAAAAAATCAAGCAAGATCCACTTAAAGGTCTGGTTGCTGCAATTTCTGTGGGTATCTTCAAAGATGAAGTATTACTGGATCTTTGCTATGAAGAAGATTCTAACTGCCAGACTGACCTGAATGTCGTGATGACCCAAGCTGGTGAATTCATTGAAATTCAGGGTACTGCAGAAGACAAGCCATTTACCCGTAGTCAATGCAATGACATGCTGGAAATGGCTGAGAAGGGCATCCAAGAGCTGATCAAGAAACAGCAAGAAGCTTTAGGCTGGTAATTTAGCTTCTAGTGAAAAACGCATCTTCGGATGCGTTTTTTTATGGGTATTCTTAGGCTTCAACATTGCCTCACAAAAATTGAACAGGACCTATCTACTGTATCGCTGTGTTTCGAGAGATGATTTTCAATCTACTTAACTATAGAGGGTCAACGTATGAAAATATTATTCATGGCACTTTCAGTCTGTACCGTTCTTGGTCTGACTGCCTGTGATAATAATTCCCGTGATGCAGATCGGGATGGTGCTTCTGCACCAGCAGGACAAAATACCAATTAGTCATCATACCCCCAGTGTCACTTCATTCATCTTTATTATTTTTTGTGCAAAAACTGCGCAAAAAAATCTAAAAATAAAAAAAGGGTGCTTCGCACCCTTCTTCTAACGCGTATTCAGCAAGATTTAGGCATTAAAGCGCATGGATAAATCAATTGCTTTCACATCCTTGGTCAGAACGCCCATCGAAATATAATCTACACCTGTACTAGCCACTTCACGTAAATTCTCAATCTTAATATTGCCCGAAGCTTCCAGTTTGCAACGACCTGCTACATGCTTCACCGCATCAATCATTTGCTGCTGGCTAAAATTATCCAGCATTACAATATCTGCCTTGGCTTCAAGTGCCTGATTTAACTCATCCCAGGTCTCTACTTCGACTTCTACCGGTTTACCTGGTGCAATCTGATGTGCCTTGGCAATGGCCTGTTCAATTCCACCAGCCGCCATAATGTGATTTTCTTTAATTAAAAAGGCATCGAACAGCCCTAGACGATGATTCTGACCACCCCCAATCGCTACGGCATATTTCTGTGCAATACGCAGGCCGGGAATGGTTTTACGGGTGTCTAATAGTTTGGTATTTAAACCTTCTAATTGTTTGACATAGCTTGCTGTTTTGGTCGCGACTGCAGACAGGGTTTGGACAAAATTCAATGCCGGACGTTCTACCGTGAGCAGGCTACGCGCAGAACCTGCCAGTTTCAGGAAGGTTTCATTGGCCCCGACACGATCACCGTCATTCTTCAGCCAGATCACTTCAATTTTTGGATCGTAGGCTTGAATCAAAGCATTCACCCAAGGTTGCCCAGCCAGCACCATATTCTCACGACTGATAATGGTGGCAGTCGCCTGTTCATCTTCAGGTGTTAGCATGGCAGTGATGTCACCATCACCAATGTCTTCAGCCAGCGCCTGTTGAATATTCATCTGAATCGACTGTTCTAGCAAAGCTTGAGATATGCTCATGAGTATTTCCGTATCTTTTGTAAGCCGTGAAAATTGCGCGTTATATTAGCACTGTTACATAAAAATGAGCGATTTTTCGTACAGTCATCACAGCTGAATTGAGATTTGGATACGAAAGTTTTAGCATTAAGCCAGCTGCATTGCGCAGCAGTCATTTTGATTGGGGATAGGAAAGTTTTTATGCAACAAGCACCTGCGTTTCATGTGAAGGATGGACAACTCATCGGTGCACGCCAGATTCCCTCACCCAATTTTAACCAGCGTCCGGAAAATACCGAGATTCAACTGATCGTGGTGCATAACATCAGCCTGCCGCCCTCGCAATTTGGCGGTGGTTATATTGAGCAGTTTTTCCAAAATCAGCTGGATTGGTCAGTACATCCTTATTTTCAGACCATTCAGGGCATGCAAGTCTCTACCCATCTGTTAATTCTGCGTAGCGGGGAAGTACTGCAGTTTGTCAATTTTAATGAGCGGGCCTGGCATGCGGGTCGTTCGACCTATCTCGCTAAGAAAGAATGCAATGATTATTCTATCGGGATTGAGCTTGAAGGCAGCGATGACCTTCCCTTCGAGCAGGCACAGTACGATGCACTGGTACAGGTGACGGCCTGTCTGCAAGCCCATTATCCAAAAATCCAGCAACATATTGCCGGACATTCTGATATTGCCCCGGGACGTAAAACTGATCCAGGCCTACATTTCAACTGGGTCGCATTCCGTGAACAATTGCATCATTATAAAAATACATCAATACCTGAATAGGAATGTGATAAAGCAATGAACTTCTGCCAGAAGTTTCATTACAATAGGCAAAATTTAAACATTAGGTGAACAGTATGGCGCTGTGGCGTTCGACCGTCATTGTCAGTGCGATGACCATGTTGTCACGGGTACTGGGTCTGGTCCGGGATATTGTACTGCTCAATGTCTTTGGTGCAGGCAAGGACTTCGATACCTTCGTGGTCGCATTCCGTATTCCCAATTTCTTCCGGCGTCTGTTTGCGGAAGGGGCTTTTTCACAGGCTTTTATTCCGGTACTGACCGAATATAAAACCACACGGACGCATGCCGAGGTACAGATCCTGATTAGTAGGGTATTTGGCTGTCTGTCTACCGTCATGAGCCTGCTGACCTTCGTGGCCATGGTGGCTGCACCCGCCATTATTTATGTCTATGCACCTGGCTTCCATGCAGATCCAGAGAAGTTCGCACTGGCATCGGACATGTTCCGCCTGACCATTCCTTATCTGCTGTTCATGTCACTGACGGCTTTTGCCAGCAGTATCCTGAACAGCTACGGTTCATTCACTACACCCGCTTTTGCACCTGTGCTTTTGAATGTGGCAATGATTGCCGGCGCCTTGTGGCTTACCCCGTATATGGCCGAACCGATCATGGCATTGGGTTGGGCAGTATTGATTGCGGGTGCTTTGCAACTGGCGATTCAGATTCCGGAACTGTGGCGCAAGAAACTGCTGATTCCACCCAAAATCGACTTCAAGCATGAAGGCGTAGACCGCATCATGAAACTGATGCTGCCAGCCCTGTTTGGTGTTTCAGTGACGCAGATCAACCTGTTGCTGAATACGATCTGGGCATCCTTTATGCAGGATGGTTCGGTATCCTGGCTTTACAGTGCTGAACGTATGACGGAGTTGCCATTGGGCTTGATTGGCGTGGCAATTGGTACCGTGATTCTGCCATCTTTATCGGCACGTCATGCCGAACAGGATCAGGTGAAATTCCGCAGTATGATCGACTGGGCGGCGAAAGTGATTGTAATGGTCGGCCTACCGGCCAGTATTGCACTGTTCATGCTTTCTACGCCGATCATTCAGGCACTGTTCCAGCGTGGCCAGTTTGATCTAGAAGATACCCAGATGACAGCAATGGCGCTCCAGTGTATGAGTGCTGGCGTGATTTCATTCATGTTGATTAAAGTTTTTGCACCAGGTTTCTATGCCCAGCAAGATACCAGAACACCGGTACGTGTCGGTTTAATTGCAGTAGCGGCTAACGCGATTCTGAACGTCATTTTTATTGGCTTCTTCAAGCTGATTGACTGGCATGCAGAACACATGGCATTAGCTTTAGCTTCTTCAGGTTCAGCTTTGGTCAATGCCGGAATGCTATATTTCTATCTGCACAAGCGTGATATTTTCCGTTTTGGTGGTCACTGGAAAAAGCTCATGTTGCAGTTTGGTTTTGCCAACTGTGCCATGATCGCTGCGCTGGCATATGCATTGACTTGGTATAATGGTGAGGTATCGCAATGGATCCGTGTGACTGAAGTCATCGGGCTGTGTATTGTCGGAGTCACAGTTTATCTGCTTGCATTGGTATTGACCGGTTTCCGACCACGACATCTGAAACCATAAAATTCATGCAAAAAAATAAGAGCCATGAGGCTCTTATTTTTTACTTCTTATTCCATCGGTAGATGGTCTTGAGTCAGGACAAAATCCGTTACTCTAGACCTTACCGCGGGACAAGAAACCAACAATTGCAAGAATAACCGCAATTACCAACAGAATAATCGCGAAATCCTTAGACAGACCGGCTACTCCACCAAAACCCAGTAAACTGGCAATCAATGCAATAACAGCGAATATAATAGCCCAACGAAACATCTTTGAATCTCCATGTGTTTTTATTCTCAAAATTAGTATAGGGACAATAAGCTCTTCAAACTGTTAACCTTTTGTTGATAATCTGTCTAATAGTTAGTAATCGTGTGAGTATAGTTATCAGATGCTTACAGTACGTTTATTTTGTGCAGGGGTGCTATAATATATTGCTCCTGTCTCATCTCTGCCTGCTGTTATGACTGATACTTTGCGTCCTGAATTCTGGAAACACTATACCCTGAACGAGCTGAAGCCTCAGGAGTGGGAAGCATTGTGTGATGGCTGCGGGCTCTGCTGTCTCATTAAATTTGAAGATGAAGATACTCAGGAAGTCACCTATACACGCGTTGCCTGTAAACTGCTTGACTGTCAGACCGCGCGCTGTTCAGATTATCCCAACCGTTTACAATTCGTGCCTGACTGTATTCAGCTCACGCCTGAAAAATTGGCGGCTATTCACTGGTTACCAGCCAGTTGTGCCTATCGCCGGGTGGCTGAAGGAAAACACTTGCCGTCTTGGCATTACCTGATCAGCGGTTCACGTGAAAGTGTCATTAAAGCGCGCAAGTCAGCCGCGGGCCGCTGTCTGAGTGAGCTCGAAGTCGATGAAGACGAAATGGAAGATCATATTGTGCGCTGGGTGCGCTAGAAGTTTCGTTCTAACACACAGTGCTATGCAGTAATTGCTGTGCTGCACTACCCGCCATTGGCCGATAGAAATAAAAACCTTGTCCGATCTGGCAGTCACAATTAATCAGGGTAGAAAGTTGCTCGGTATTTTCAATACCTTCTACCAGCACATCAAGCTCAATACTGGACCCAATCTGGGTAATAGCTTTGACAATTGCCAGTGCCGAGGGATCAGTATTCAGGCGTTCCACAAAGTTACGGTCAATCTTGATACAGTCCACCGGATATTCCTGTAAACGGGTCAGCGAAGAATGGCCAGTACCGAAATCATCTAAAGAAATATGAATGCCCGCCTGTTTTAACAAGTTCAGTGCGCGAATAACATAATTAGCTCCCCGTTCTGACAGACTTTGTTCGGTAATTTCCAGTTCAACCTTGTCTGCCGAAATATCGAAGCGAGACAGCCGTTCTAATAACTTTTCAGCATAATCGTCACGCAGGAATTCGACAGGCGCTGCGTTGATCGAGATTGGCAGAACTTCTAAGCCTTGTTCCTGCCATTGGGTCATATCTTCAAAGACTTTCAGCTGCATGGTTTCGCTGATTCTTGAGGCCAGTTCATAGTCCTGAAAGGCACAGAAAATACGGGATGGCAGCTGAACCTGGTGGTACTGATCTTTCCAGCGCAGCAGTGCTTCAAAACCAATCACCGCACCATCGGACAGGCGTACCTTGGGTTGATAGTAAGGAATAATCTGGTTTGAATTGATAATTTTACGTGCCAAAATTAGTTGACGGGTCATCTTGTCCAGCGATTCAAACATTTCCTGACTGAACATGCGGATGCCACCGCGACCACTGTTTTTCAGATCATTGAGTGCGATATCGGCACACTTTAATAAGTTAGAACTGTTGATGGCATCACGGGGATAAATGGCACCACCAACACTGATGCCACTATTAATACTTCTACCGGCATAACTGATCGGTATTTCCATCTGCTGACAGACCTTTTTAGCCACCTCTAACAGCTGTGATTCATGCTCAAGATTTTGGACCAAGACAGCAAATTCATCACCCCCTAAACGGGAGACGATGGCTTCAGGTCCAAGATTGTTCTTGAAACGTTCCCCCAGGACATGTAAAAGATGGTCACCGGCAATATGCCCCAAGGTGTCATTGATATGCTTGAAATAGTCTAGGTCAATCAGGAGCAGCCCGGCTTGGCTCTGTTGTTGCCGTGCTCTGAACAGGACGCGTTTAAACTGTTTATAGAAAGTGCCGCGATTATATAGTCCAGTCAGCTCATCAATTTCTGTGACTGCTTTCAGCCGGGTTTCTACCTGTTTTTGCTGGCTGACATTACGTGAAACACACAGAATCTGTCGAGTCACATTGTGTTCATCCACGATTGGAGTGAGTAAATTATCCCAATACTCTGGTGCTTGACCCTGTAGCTGGCTAGTGCCAGAAAAACGGGCATTCATGCCTTGGGCAGCACGCTTTAGCGCACGCCTGCCAGATGGACGGACCTCGGCAGGCAGCAGATTCAGCCAGGACATACCAAAATGCTGTTCGGTTTCAGACAGTCCCAAAGCCTGTCGGCCAGAACGGTTTACATGACTCAATTTACCATCAGGCGTCATGATTTTAATGCAGTCTAAGCTTGCATCTAGCATATTTTGCTGAGTAGCAATGATCTGAGAGAGTTGCTGCTGGATTTCAAAATAATCATGCACATCGGTCAGGGTGATAGCCCAGTGCAGCAGGCTACCCGTTTCATAATGAAACTTCATGTTCAGCAAACACATACGATAACCGTGATCCAATTTCTGGATCCGGCATTGCAGTTCTGCATTCTGACGTTTATTCAGTGCAGTATGCCATTCGCTAATAAAATTAGATAAATCATCAGGATGAATAAACTGTTGCCAGTATTCCCGACCGTACTCATTCAGGTCAATCCCGAGATAGTCCTGCATGGCCGTATTAAAATATTCAATCTCATCCCGAGTCTGCAACCACATTGGTTGAGGGAGGGCATCAGCAAAATCCTGGATATATGTCAGCTCTGGGCCAGTGGTCGACCTGAATGTGTCTGACGGTAAACAATCCGGTGATTCAAACCGGGCAAAAGTGTCCAAATTCTGCTTATCAAATTCCATGTATTCACCGATACAGAGGTTTTATTTGATCTAACCCCGGACCCACTTATCTATTATTAGAATAAAAGAACATTCATTCAGCGCTAGCTGATCTAAAAAGAATATGATCAAATTTGTATGAAGATGCAAGGTCTAATTCACTTGAAATGATAAAAAATATTGTCATACGTTGGTACAGAGACAGAAGCTAGACAAACTTCATATTCGGAATTAAAAACAGCTAATGCTAGAATGCAAACAGATTAAAAGTGAGCCCATTATAAAATGTCAGACAGCCATATCCCTCTTCCTGAACGTTTGAGGCCACGTGACCTCAGGGAAATTATTGGACAGGATCACCTGCTAGGTGAAAATGCACCTTTACGTCAGATGATTGATCAGGGGCATTTACCGTCTATCATTTTCTGGGGTCCACCCGGTGTGGGCAAAACTACAATTGCACTTTTACTGGCACAGGCAGTGGACCGGCCCTTTGTCAGTCTGTCTGCACTAAATACCGGGGTGAAAGAACTTCGTGAAGTCATTGCGGACGGTGGTGATCTGCTGACACCCGTGGTGTTTATTGACGAGATTCACCGCTTTAATAAGTCTCAGCAGGATGCTTTGTTAAATGCGGTCGAAAAAGGCAAGATTACCCTGATTGGTGCCACCACCGAAAACCCATCTTTTGAAGTCAACAGTGCCTTGTTGTCACGCTGTCAGGTTTATAGTCTAAACGCTTTAAGTGCCGAGGCAATTGAGACTTTATTGACTCAGGCGATTCAGTCTGATCGTTTCTTACAAGAACGTCATATCCAGATTGAAGAATTCGATGCCCTGATCCAGTTTGCAGCAGGAGATGCACGTAAAGCACTTAATTTGCTAGATCTGGTTGCCAGCACCTTTGAACCGGATATGGAAAATATCATCACCAACACGGTGGTGGTAAAGGTAGCGCAGCAAAATATTGCCCGCTATGATAAGTCTGGTGAGCAGCACTATGATCTGGTCTCAGCCTTTATCAAATCGATTCGTGGCAGTGATCCGGACGCAGCACTATACTGGATGGCACGGATGTTAAAGGGTGGTGAAGATCCAGTCTTTATTGCACGCCGTATGCTGATTGCCGCCTCTGAAGATATTGGTAACTCCAATCCAAATGCATTGTTACTGGCGGGAGAATGCTTCCGTTCTGTTCAGGCCGTTGGAATGCCGGAATGCCGGATTATTTTAGGACAATGTGCAGTTTATCTGGCCACCAGTGCCAAGAGCAATAGCACCTATCTGGCCATCAATAAAGCCATGGAATTGGCAGATAAAACTTCTCATCTGCCAGTACCATTACATTTACGTAATGCACCGACCAAGCTGATGAAAGAGCAGGGCTATGGTGTAGATTATCTGTATCCACATAATTATCCAGAACATTTTGTACTACAGGATTATATGCCACCGGAACTGAAAGGAACCAGGCTATATGAGTCAGCACGAAATAAACGTGAGGTTGAAGGAGAACGCTTACAGCAACGCCGCTGGCAACAACAGCAACAGCAGCAATAAAAATTTCTACGGATATCTACGGTTTATCCTTTTAGGTGTCTATTTTTATCGGTTTTCCTGCCAAAAGCTGTACGATCAACTCAGGCTGAACTCAGTCGCAAGTCCATTACTTTTTTAGAAACTTAAAAAGGTGTGCAAAAAAAAGCCCAGTTCAGGGAGAACCGGGCTGAAAATAGGATGTCCTTGGGGGAGATACATCCTAGAGGGTAGAAAAAATTCTGATCGGCAAGTCTGGCGAAAATAACTTCTAATGCCATGACCTCGCCTGCTATAGAAATGATTTTAAGAGCTTTGATCAGAGATGTAAAACTGATTATTTTTATTAATAGAATTCATTTTTTCGATGATTGTAGAAGGCAATAAAAAACCGAGCTAGGCAGCCCGGTTTTCGATTTGATTCTGCTGAGCAGATTGCAGCAATTCATCCATTTTATGGCGAATTCGACCTTCAATTTTGCGTACATTCTTGGCATTCAGAGATTTACTCATGGCACGTAGCGGGATAAACAGTTTATCTCCCATACCATCAACCAGGACAAACTCCGGTTTACCACTGCGCTTTTCACTGTACATGATGCCGGCAATATTCACTTCCCCATAAACAATATGCAGATCGCAGCAGGCATCAAAAAATTCATTCAGTGCTTTGGCATGTGTGTCATTAAACTCGCCAGTACGGCAGAGTTCGTGCAGGGTAATGCCGTTGCCATTTGGACTGATAATTTTCTCGACAACCAGCCCTAAGCCCTGATCTGTTTCCACAAAGCCATAGGGTGTTTCAATCGGGAAACTAAAAATGTTGTGCTTATAATGATTTTTACACAGCTGTAGGTATTGCAATACTTCACGGCGAAATTGCTTATATACACCTTGAGCATGCCCACGTTTAAAACGGCCGAGATGTGCCCATTCACCGTTATCATTGATGCGGTTTGGATTCATCACTTTAATGGCTTTACTTTCATCAGTCGGATGCTGATAAACCAGTTTATAACCGCCTTTACCTAGAAGGGTAAAATCATTAAGTTGATACATCATGAAGACCTGAATAAAATAAATGGGAGAATTTTTAACCGTAATGTAACATAAAATACACGAAAAAGCCCACCCAATACCCTTGGTGAAAGGAGTACACGATGGTAACCGCTTGAGAAATAAATCAAATAACTGAGTGGTTCAGCTCAAAAAAATTGTAAATTAAGCTTCGAGCAGCTTCTGCATCTGCGCTTTAATTTTAGCCTCAACTTTACGCACATTTTTAGCATTAATACGCTTGCTCATGGCACGTAATGGAATAAGCAGTTTTTCACCCATACCATCGACCAGAACAAATTCAGGTTTATTATGCCGCTGTTCGGTATACATGATGCCGGCAATATTCACTTCACCATAGACAATATGCAGGTCACAACACTGATCAAAGAAGAGATCCAAAGCCTGTGCATGCTTCTCGGTAAATTGTTTTTCACGACAAAGCTCATGCAGGGTAATTCCTCTGCCATTTGGGCTGATAATTTTTTCAACGACTAGCCCCAAACCTTTATCGGTCTGAACAAAGCCATACGGAGTTTCAACAGGAAACTCAAACTGGTTATATTGATAGTTGTTCTTGCATAATTGCAGGTATTGCAATAACTCACGGCGGAACTGTTTATACGCCCCTTGAGACAACTGGCGCTTGATCTTGCCATGACCTTTCCAGCCCCCATCAATATCTACACGATCCGGATTCATGATCTTGATAATCTTATCGTCTTGCTCGGGGTGCTGAAAAACAATTTTTGAGCATCCTTGGCCCAGACGGGTAAGTTCATCAATTTTATACATCATGTAATGTTCCTGATAAGTCGAGGGATCTCATCCTAGGCCGATGGCGAAATGGACAGATGGGTTAATGCTACCTAAAAATAAGAAAAATTTCATGTGCTGACATGGAAATGATATTTAAACCGATGATTTGCAAAAGCATAAAAACAAAAAACCGAGCCTTTCAGCCCGGTTTTTTGAATCTATCGATAACAGATCAGATATTGTCTAAATCAATACCTAAACGTGCAGCAACTTCTTCATACGCTTCAACCACACCGCCCAGGCCTTGGCGGAAACGGTCTTTGTCTAGTTTTTTCTTGGTATCTTTGTCCCATAGACGGCAACCGTCTGGAGAGAATTCATCACCCAGTACGATACGGTCGTGGAACACACCGAATTCAAGTTTGAAGTCAACCAGAAGCATATTGCCGGCTTCGAATAATGCTTTAAGCACTTCGTTCACTTGGTAAGTCAGTTCTTTCATTTTTGCCAGTTGTTCAGCAGTTGCCCAACCCAGAGCAATCGCTTGAGATTCGTTCACCATTGGATCGCCAAGGGCGTCATCTTTAAAGAACAATTCGAATGTAGGAGGTGTTAACTCTTTACCTTCTTCAACACCAAGACGACGGCATAAAGAACCCGCAGCATAGTTACGTACAACACACTCTACTGGAATCATTTTGAGTTTTTTTACCAATACTTCGTTTGGCGTTAATAGCTTCTCAAAATGAGTTTCAATACCAGCAGCAGCCAGCTTTTCCATGATGAAGGCGTTAAAACGGTTATTCACCTTACCTTTACGATCCAGTTGTTCGATCTTTTCGCCATTGAATGCTGACGCATCGTCACGAAAAACTAAAATCAGGTGGTCTTCACTGTCTGTGGTATAGACAGATTTCGCTTTACCAGTATAGAGCAAGGTTTGTTTTAACATGAGGGAACCTTCTACAAAAAAAAATGCCTAGAAAATGTCTAGGCTGGCCAATTTTGGTAAATCTGGTTTAACAGTTCTGCTGCTTTTTCGCGATCGGCAAAACTGTTATCAGGATTAAACACAGCCAGGGTGTTACTCGAACCTGCAGGAGAGAGTCTTAAAACATAGGTCTGCTGATCGACCTTAATCGTTACCTGGTAACGATCTTTGCTTTGACCAACGATGGAATGGTTAAGGCTGCTGAGCGTGGCAAGAGTGTATTGCCATATTGTAGCAGCATTTCCATCAATTTTGAGCAACGGATTTTGGTTTCCATCCATCACCAGTTGCGGCTTTCCTGTTATATCTGTAACAGTTTCATCAGCTTGAGTTGAACGAACTGGCTCAGCAGAAGGGCGTGGCAGGGCAAAACGGTTGCCACGTTCATTTTCCAGTTTTGGTGCATGTTCAATCGCAAGCGGATCTACTGTCGGAGCAGGATACAATGGCGTTGCAGGACGAACCATAGCACCTTCAGGGTATTGCAGAGGCTCTAGCGTAGTGGTGTCCTTGTAATCCAAAGTGCCATTTTTAAAGGCCATTGAACTACAACCCGCTAAACTGAATGCTGAAAGGGCAAGGATAAGTCCTAAACGTAATTGCATAGTATTGTGCTCTTATTTAATGACGCCCGCTGCAGCAAGTGCTTCATGAAGCGGAGCGCGATATTGTTCTGCAAGTGGTGTTAACGGCAGGCGAATACCTGTACCGATGAGGCCCATGTCATGGAGTGCCCATTTCACAGGAATTGGATTCGATTCGCAAAATAAAATATTGTGTAAATTTGCAACCTGAGCGTTAAGTGCTTCAGCGTGAGCATCAGCACCGCGAATAGCAGCGGCACACACTTCGCTCATGGCTTTTGGTGCAATATTGGCAGTTACAGAAATGTTACCTTTCGCACCATGTGCCATCAGCTGATATGCCGTTGCATCATCACCAGAATAGACGGTCATGTCTTTGCCTTGTAAGCCAGCAATCAGTGCAGCACCGCGTTCAACATCACCTGTCGCATCTTTAACACCGACAATTTGCGGGATATCTGCCAGACGAATCACTGTTTCATTTGACATGTCCACACCGGTACGGCCTGGTACGTTGTACAGGATCTGCGGCAGGTCTACTGCTTCAGCAATCGCTTTATAGTGCTGATACAGGCCTTCTTGAGTTGGCTTGTTGTAATACGGAGTGACTAGCAGTGCAGCATCTGCGCCCAGGTCTTTAGCTTCCTGGGTCAGCTCAATAGCTTCACGTGTTGAGTTTGCGCCTGTGCCGGCAATGATTGGAATGCGTTTGTTCGCGACACGAATGATTTCTTTGATCACTTGCGTGTGTTCACTCATGCTGAGTGTAGACGCTTCACCTGTTGTACCAACCGCGACAATACTGTTGGTGCCCTCTGCAATGTGCCACTCAACCAGCTTCTCGAGACCCTTCCAATCTACGCTGCCATCTTCAAACATAGGGGTGACGATTGCGACAATGGAACCCTGAATGGTCTGTGCTTGCTGAGTCATTTTAAAAAACTATCCTATTTGTCCATCCGAAGAGAATGAGAAAACATATTTGGGATGGGTTTGTATTTTGATTTGTAGCAAATTCAATGCATTTGCGCCGAATTGAATATTGCGTATGCAAATTATGACTGATCAGCAGCATAAGAACAATATGCTTTGCTGAAAGCCACTCAATTCTTTATACAAAGCTCTGTAACAACAAGCAAGCAATAAAAAGAATGAAGCTTCTTGTAAAACGATAAAAAGAGAAGAGTATTTTCACATGGTCTGGATAATTGGACACTTAAATAGAATTGTCATATAAATGACTGTTTAAGTAAGTTATTACATTGAAAATTCAAATAGTTAAGCGATTTTTTAAGATTTATAAATGATTATCCAATAGCTAAAACATATCAATAATACAAGGATAGACATAGTTAAAAATGCCTTAAAATCCCTGTAATGATTCTTTTTAGATATTAGTGAATCCTTAGATATTTATTGAATGTTGGATTTTTTTAGCTGATCTGTAAGCCTTAAATCCTTAAACAGGAATTTTCTGGCAATGACAATAATTGTTTTTGCGACTTTCTAAGGATTGTATCTCAAACAACAGCACCGACTCCTGTATCTGTATATCCCACTAAAACATTCAACTTATTGGTAGTTAAATCCGACTTCGGTCTCATAGATGATGACGGCTCTATTTGAACGCTGATTGAACAAGGATAATCCAATGGAAAAATCAGATAATAAGCATGCTATCGTCACGGTCGCGATCTGTTTTCTGATTGCAGTGATTGAAGGCTTAGATATTCAGGCTGCAGGTATTGCAGCAGCGGGTATTCGTGAGCATTTTGGTCTCGATAGCTCACAATTGGGTGTATTTTTCAGTGCAGGGATTCTGGGCCTATTGCCTGGTGCACTGGTCGGTGGTCGTATTGCGGACCGTATTGGCCGTAAGACTGTTTTGATCTGGTCTACAGCGGTGTTCGCTGTATTCACACTTTGTACAGTATGGGTCAATAGCTTTAACTCATTATTGGCTGTACGTTTCTTGGCAGGTGCGGGTCTCGGGGCGGCAATGCCAATCTTGATTACGCTTGCATCTAAAGCTGTAACACCTGCAAATCGTGGTCGTGCAGTCGGCTTGATGTACTGTGGTATGCCAGTCGGTGCAGCAATTCTGTCACTGATTGCAGCGACTGAATTTGGTGCAAACTGGAAAAACATTTTTTACCTCGGGGGATTATTACCAATCATCGTGATTCCAGTGATGATGTTCTTATTGCCTGAGTCTAAAGAGTACTTAAAAGCGAAAGATCTAGCAGAAAATGCACCTGCTGATGCTGCGCCTAAAGGTGCGTTTAAAGACCTGTTTAACTCACAAAACCTGCTACGTACCATGTTCATCTGGGTAAGCTACTTCTTCACATTGATGGTGGTATACATCATGCTGAGCTGGTTGCCATCTCTATTTCAAGAACTTGGCTTCACACGTAAAGAAGGTGCTACTGCTCAGTTCTACTTCATGCTAAGTGCGACTGTAGGTACAGTGATTCTAGTTGTGTTAACTGACCGCTGGAAGAAAGCTTACGTGATTCTATTAATGTACGGCGGTATCTTGGCCGGTCTATTGGCGCTAAACGCTGCAGGTTCATTAACACAAATGTACATGGCATCAGCGCTAGTGGGTGCATTCGTTATTGGCTGTCAAGGTGTATTGTATGCCTTCGGTGGTATCGTTTACCCAACAGAAGTTCGTGGTACGGGTGTTGGTGTTGGTGTTGCATCAGCAGTAGGCCGTATTGGGGCAATGCTTGGACCAGCAATTGCAGGTAGTCTGTTAACTGCAGGCTTCGGTGCGGCAGGTGTAATCTCAGCAGCGATCCCATGTATTATTATCTCAGCAGTATTCATGTTGTTCTTGGTTCGTAAAATGAACAGTACGGCATAAGCGAAACTGAATAAAAAAACCCGCAGGATGCGGGTTTTTTTATGTCTCAAAGAATGATTCAAACGACATGAATTAATGTCTTAAAACCTATGTCGCTATTCGAATTCAGCCATATTTGTCATGATTGCACTGAAAAATAATTACAAATAGGAAAGAGTGCTTGGCTCAAAAACTGCGCATTTCCTATAACAACATCAAAACTATACGCTATGGATCATTCAGGGCAAAATTCAGCTTGAGTTACCTCATCTCCTTGAAACTCAAACACGCTCTCTCTCTGGACGGGCATGGCTCAACTTTGAAGATCAAGCCTATATGGATGATGTCAATCTATAGATCAATGTCTTTAAGCTTGATGCAATGCCGAAATATTTTGATTGGCTATATACGACGTTATACACGGGCTTATTTTTACTTTCATGTGGCATCGCTAGGTAAAGCCAAAATCTACTTACGTTTTTGTGCGCCATTTGGCCCAAGAATTGCCCGAATATGATTTTTGTCAGAATGCGCAGTCATTCTATTTTTGTCACCGGGACTAAAAAACAGCATGGTTTTTAGGCTATGCTTGGGCATCATCAAAATTTCAAGGAATGAGAGCGTATGCAGCAGAATGCCGCGTTGATTGTTGTGGATGTTCAGAAGGGATTTACCCCGGGAGGTAATCTGGCAGTCGCAGGTGCGGATCAGATTATTCCGAATATCAATCAACTAGGACAATACTTTAGTAATATTGTACTGACCCAGGACTGGCATCCAGAAAATCACATTTCCTTTGCAGCTCATCATCCTGACAAAGCTACCTATGACACGATCCAGCTAGAGTATGGCCCTCAGGTGCTCTGGCCAAGCCACTGTGTGCAGGGCACTGCGGATGCTGAACTGCATCCAGAATTGGATCTGCCACAAGCGCAGCTGATTATTCGCAAAGGCTTTCATCAAAATATCGACAGTTACTCTGCTTTTATGGAAGCAGACCGGAAAACCAGTACCGGTCTGGCAGGTTATCTGCGAGAACGTGGTATCGATACGGTATTTATTGTTGGAATTGCCACCGATTTCTGTGTGGCGTGGACGGCGATGGATGCCTGCAAACTGGGCTTTAAGTCCTATGTCATTGCGGATGCTACTAAAGGCATTGACCTGAATGGTTCACTGCAACATGCCTGGCAGGACATGCTGGCTCAAGGAGTAAAAAGGATTTATCTGAAAGATATAATCGATGTGGCCTAAGCGCTGGCTTTTTATTTTTGAGCTGATCTGCTTTCAGACGAGTTGATATATTTATATATTTTGAGGCATCAAACGATGCCTCGATTTCCTTTTAAATGCCCCCGGATTTCCCCATGTCAGCACTCCTTCAATTTAGCCAGTTTGTCCAAAAGACCTTTGCTTTGTGGGTGATTCTGTTTTCTGCCATTGCCCTGATGCTACCGGAGCTTTTTGTCTGGCTACGTGCCTATATTCCCTGGATGTTGGGACTGATCATGTTGGGTATGGGCATGACCATGACAGTAGGCGATTTTAAAAGTGTGCTGCAGAGTCCAAAAGCAGTGGCAATTGGGGTAGTGGCCCAGTTTATGGTGATGCCAGGGCTGGCTTTTCTCCTATGTCAGCTGTTTCAGCTCCCGGCTGAAATTGCGATTGGGGTAATCCTAGTTGGTTGCTGCCCGGGTGGAACGGCATCCAATGTGATTACCTACATGGCCAAAGGCAATACAGCCCTGTCTGTGGCCTGTACTTCGGTTTCAACTTTGCTAGCACCTGTTTTAACGCCGACTATTTTCTATCTGCTGGCCAGTCAGTGGATTGAGATCAATGCCTGGTCAATGCTGGTATCAATTCTGCAAGTGGTATTATTTCCGATTATTTTAGGCCTGATTATCCGTGCCATTTTAAAGGCTAAAGTTGATGCTTATATCCAGGTAATGCCACTGATCTCGGTGATTGCGATTGTCGCAATTGTCGCCGCAATTATTGCTGGCAGTAAAACCCAGATTCTGGAATCCGGACTAATGATTTTAGGCATTGTTGCCTTACACAATGGCCTGGGTTATTTGCTTGGTTATTGGGCTAGCAGAATCTTCAAACTGGCTGAAATTGACTGCCGTGCGGTGTCGATTGAAGTGGGCATGCAGAACTCAGGGCTAGGTGTGGCTTTGGCTGCAACCCATTTTGCTGCATCTCCCATCACAGCCGTACCGAGTGCCATTTTTAGCTTATGGCACAATATTTCTGGACCAGCCTTGGCCACTTATTGGGCAGCCAGAAAACCCGCTGAGACTGATCAGCAGAACTGATGCCAGCAGAAACAAGGAATAAAAAAAGCCCGATGCTAAGATCGGGCTTTTTACCTTCAAAATTTATTAGGAGGCTTTAGATTGTTTCGATTTCAGGATATCGGTTCGGAAGCTTTGCGCCAGTTCTGCCATCTCGGCATCCATCCCATTCATCACGAAAGCATGACGGGTCAGGACATTGGTTGGATTTGGCATGCTGACCAGTTCATAGTGATCAGAAATGGATTTAAGTAAGAAGTTCGGGACATGTACCGCACCTTCACGCGCTATCAGTTGCTGTGCCAGACGTTCAGCCGCTTGAGCTGAATTCAGCTGCATTTCATCCACTTTCGAAGCAATCGCGCTACGTGTCTGCAAGACAAAACGTTTATCTTCACGGTAGCGTTTGTACAGCACTTCAGAAAGTAACTGGAAGACATAGCTGATCAGGGTGAGGCAGGCGAGGGCATTGGGCTTGTCTGCGGCAATACTCAGTGTTGCACCTTTTTCATCAAACTTGTGTACCGTCCAGACATCCGAACTGTTCAGTTTATAATGTTGTACGCACAGTTCAGTGGCCTTATTTAGGAAGATCTGACACAGGTTGAAATAAGGCACAGACACAGTTTTGTTGACCGAATCCAGCAGCTGTTTGGGATCATAGAACTGGATATTCAGCGACAGGGTATCTTTTTCGACCACGACTGACGTGTTGTCTTTTTCCTTTGGCTTGTTTTGCACAGCTTGCTGTGCCTGAGCAATTGCCAAAGCTGCATTGTGTTTTTCCTGTTCCAGTGCCTGAGTCAGCGTCTGAATTTCAAATTTCAGACGTGATTCATTATTGATGCGCGCCAGGTATTCACTGCGGCTTGGACGGGCAATGGCGCGATAAGCTAACCATAATAAACTATGCAGAATGAAAGAGAATAAAATCGCTGTCCACTGGGTACGCAGAATTTCACCGATACTTGGCTCAATCAAAGTAATCTCAACTGAACCGACTTTTTTCTCGTTAAGTAATGCTTCGCGGACAAAAACCTCGCCATCTCGGGTTTTCGTCAGACCACCAGTGGCTAAAACCTGAGCATTTGCATCTAGGATGCGAATTGAGGCAACACTTGGGTTAGTGGAATAACGATTTGCCAGTAAAGCCAGTGAAACACGATTGGCTGGATCCAGCTCAGCCAGGCTGTCTGTCACCAGTTGACTGGTCATGAGCTGACCTTGGCTGGCACGGTTTTCATTCAGCTGGTGAGTGGTTGCCAATACCAGTAAGAAGGTATGAAGGGCAAAACTTATAATCAGTAGGCTAGCAAATAGCCCTTGTCTAGGCGCATTCAACGTAAACTTCCAAGGCAATTCTATTCAAATTCGATTATGATTCTAACAATAGTTGTAGCTCAGACCCGAGTCAATTCATGCGAGAAATCATTCTTATATCATTCTTAGGACCCGACCAGCCTAATCAATTTACACGATTAATGCAGGTTTTGTCCGCTCATTCCTTACAGATCCTGGATGTTGGACAAGCGGTTATTCATAACCAGTTGACCTTAGGTATTGTTGTATCTTCGGACGATCAGACCGCTACCGCATTAGCCATGAAGGAAATCCTGATTCTAGCACATGATATCGGGTTAACAGTGCGCTTTAAACCGATCTCTGTCACAGAATACAATCAATGGGTCAAAGAAGGGGGTCAGACCCGTTATATCGTGACCGCATTGGCCCCGGAATTAAAGGCTTCCCACCTGCAAGCCGTGACCCAGATCGTGTCCAGTCAAGGCTTTAATATTGAAACTGTAACCCGACTCTCCGGTCGTCCGGTACTGGACGGTGATGATACGGAGGCTGGACCAAAACGTGCCTGTGTACAGTTCAGCCTGAAAGGCCAGATGCTGGATGCAGCTGCGATGCGTACAGCCTGCCTCAGCCTGTCTACGGCACTGAATGTCGATGTTGCAGTTCAGGAAGACAATGTTTATCGCCGTAACCGTCGTCTGGTCTGCTTTGATATGGATTCAACCCTGATCGAGCAGGAAGTGATTGACGAGCTGGCAATTGAAGCAGGTGTCGGTGCACAGGTGGCTGAAATCACCGAACGTGCCATGCAGGGCGAGTTAGACTTCCAGCAAAGCTTCCGTGCACGTGTAGCACTACTAAAAGGCATGGATGCATCTGTGCTGCCGAAGATCGCAGAACGTCTGACCATTACTGAAGGTGCAGAACGTCTGATCTCTACCTTGAAAGCACTGGGTTATCGCACCGCAATTCTTTCTGGCGGCTTCCAGTATTTTGCTGAGCATCTGCAAGCCAAGCTAGGCATTGATGAGGTCCATGCCAATGTCCTCGATGTTGAGGATGGGATGGTGACAGGTGAAGTCAAAGGTCATATTGTTGATGGTGCGCGTAAGGCGCATCTGTTAATGACGATTGCTGAAGAGATGGGTATTTCCCTGGAACAGGCAATTGCCGTGGGTGATGGTGCCAATGACCTACCAATGCTATCGATTGCCGGTTTAGGTGTTGCATTCCGTGCCAAGCCTCTGGTCCGTCAGAATGCCAATCAGGCGATTTCCAGTGTCGGTCTGGATGGCGTGCTGTACCTGCTTGGTGTGCATGACAAAGACCTCAGCCGTGCCTGAGATTAGCGATTTTTAAGATGGAAACGCGGTCAAATGGCCGCGTTTTTTTATGCTGATTGATCACGCGCTGAAGAATAGTAGAGGGAGCTGTATGGAAATATACCGATCATCTTAAACGGAAAAATAATTTTTTCAGTCCAGAAAAACGGCGTTTATTTTGTAATGACACGCCAGCATCGATGGGGCAAATGTTTCGGAAAAACTCTAAAAATAAAAAACGTAATGACAAAATAATATCGCGACAGAATATGTCGTTGAACAGAAATAAAGGACTTTTTTTAGTCAAAAAACTCATCATAATGCTGGCATAGATAGACAAATCAATATATTCCACGAAGTGGATTTTACGACATTCAACCATGAGAACCGCTGCATTGCTTGCATGATCTGGGGTTGGACGGAGGGGATTTTATGGTAACAGCGAATTTAGCAACAATTGTGGGCTTTAGTCTGGTAGCCACTGCTGTACTTGTTGTGTTCTTCTCGCCGTATCGTCGCTGGTTAAGTTTTATGGTGGCTGGAATGTTTACTTGGGGACTGATTGAAGTCATTCGCCTGGGAACACAGACACTATTTGAACTGCCAATGACCTATGGTTATTTAGCGGCATTATCGAGTGTGATGGTCATAGTAACTCTATTGTTGCTACGTGAAGATCGTCGTGCCGAGCGCGCACTGGCCAAGCGCCGCTGCATCGAACATACACCTGTTTATGAAGATGACCAGCAGCAGTTATCCAGCCGATAATTGCGCTATTAAAAACAATAAAAACAAATGCACCTTCGGGTGCATTTTTTGTTAACGATCATCTACAAACTGCATGCTTAACCTCCTTGTAATTTATGCTAGGATAGCTATCAATTTTCGTACAATTACAATAGGCATAATTCATGAAACTGTCGTCAATTCCTGTCCTGAAACTTCCTTTGGTCGATCTCAGTACCGACCCGCTTGATTTACTGGTTGCAGGCTTGGCTTTGCGTATGAAGCAGTTGGCACGTACCAGTCCAAAATTTATTGAATTGGTCCATGAGCGTCAGTTCCGTATTCAGATCGGTACAGATGAAGGTTTGGCGCGCCAGATTATTGTCAATAACGGTGATATTGATACTGTATCAGGTAATGCTGAGCCGGCAGATTTTGTATTGCAGTTTGCAGACAGCGAGCAGGGTGTTAAAACTTTGATGAAAGGTGACCCAACCGCATTTATGACCGGCATGCAAAATGGCACTATCAAAATGGAAGGTGACTTCGGTTTGTTGGTCTGGTTTAACCAGGTGGCGAAGATGCTTCCACCAAAATTGCCAAAACCAGTCAAAGAAAAGGTGAAGCTGGTACGTCAGTTCATCAAAGAGAAAACGGGTAAATAAGATTTAAATTTTTTAAAAGATCTGGAATGCTAGTCAATTAAATAATTGGTTAGCATTTTTTTCGAACTTAGAAACTATTGGACACGTGAAACGTCATCAGCAACTGTTTCAGGCAAGACTAGATTTAAGAAAGATTGTTTCTGCGAGATATATATTCATTGATAAGATCTGACGAGTTCTGCGGTGAGGAGCATTGCTCCGCAAGATGCCTCCCTTGCGAAGCTTCACTTCTCATTTGGGCAAAACTAAAATAATAAGGATTGATCTAAAATAGTTTATAAAGAAAAACTTTCGAGAAATAAAGATCAGAGAACTTATTATTCAATTTCTAAATTAAACGTCACCGGTCCATCATTGACCAGATGCACTTTCATGTCGGCGGCAAAAATACCAGTTTGTACATGATCAAACTGGCTTTGTGCATATTCAACCAGCTGTTCATACAAATCTTTTGCTTCAGCCGGTGGCATGGCCGGACCGAAGTCAGGGCGTAAACCTTTCTGGGTCTGGGCCATCAGGGTAAACTGCGACACCAGTAAAATACCGCCGCCGGCCTGACTGACATTCCAGCCCATTTTTCCCTGTTCATCATCAAAGAAACGGTATTTCAGGATTTTATCAATCAGCTTCTGGCCTTTTTCTAGGGTATCTTCCTTACCAATCCCTAAAAAGACCAAGATACCGTGCTGAATTTCTCCGGTTGTTTCACCCTCAACAACGACTTTGGCTTCTAGCACTCGCTGTAATAATGCGCGCATATTTGACTCAAAAACTGAAAATTATGTGCATTGTACAAGAACCGCAGCAAGTCTGTAGATTAGCTCTGCTTAAAATGTATTCTAATCTATTGACTATATTTGATAATATTTTAAATAATCTAAAAACACGATTGAATTTATAAAAATTATCTGTTTTATCTATTTTTTACTCTCGAGTATCTTAGCCCATGCAGGAAAGGTAATAAATTGAGAGATTTAGAAATGTTTAAGCGTTCATTACTGGTTGCAATGCTTGCAACTGTCACAGCCGCACAAGCTGCCCCATTAACTAAAGATAACGGCGCGCCAGTGGGGGATAACCAGAACTCGATCACTGCTGGTCCAAATGGTTCCGTTTTACTTCAAGATGTACAATTAGTTCAAAAATTACAACGTTTTGGTCGTGAGCGTATTCCTGAGCGTGTGGTACATGCGCGTGGTACGGGTGCCTATGGTGAATTCGTTGCAACCAAAGACCTATCTGATCTGACCCTTGCTTCATTGTTCAAAGCCGGTACTAAAACTCCAGTTTTCTTACGCTTCTCTACCGTCATTCATGGTAAAAGTTCACCAGAAACCCTACGTGACCCTCATGGTTTCGCCATCAAATTCTATACCCAGGAAGGTAACTGGGACTTAGTCGGTAACCAGACGCCAGTCTTCTTTATCCGTGATGCGATCAAATTCCCGGATTTCATCCATGCGATGAAACCAAGCCCGGTCACCAACGTACAAGATGCCAACCGTGTATTTGACTTCCTGTCTAGCCAGCCTTGGGCAACCAACATGCTGACTTATGTTTATGGCAAGCAAGGTGTCCCAACCAGCTACCGCGAACAGGACGGTTTCGGTGTACATGCCTACAAACTGTATAACGACAAAGGCGAATACAAGTACGTGAAATTCAACTTCCGCTCTAAACAAGGCGTGAAGGGTTTGAACGTGAAAGAAGCGGCTGAGCAGCAAGGTAAAGATTTCAACCATTTGACCAATGATCTTTATAACAACATCTATGCAGGTAACTTCCCGAAATGGGATCTGTATATTCAGGTGCTTGATCCTAAAGATCTGGGCAAGTTTGATTTCGATCCGCTAGATCCAACTAAAATCTGGCCAACTGAGCTGGTTCCAGAAACCAAAGTCGGTACTTTGACCCTGAACCGTATGCCGAAGAACTTCTTCAACGAGACTGAACAGTCGGCATTTGCGCCAGGTAACCTGGTACCAGGGATCGAGCCATCAGAAGACCGTCTGCTGCAAGGCCGTATCTTCTCTTACTCAGATACCCAAATGTACCGTTTAGGCGCCAACCACCAGCAAATTCCAGTCAACCGTCCCGTGGTGAATGTGAACAACAATAACCAGGATGGCTATATGAATGTATCTGAGCGTGACTCAGATGTGAACTATGAGCCAAGCCGTAAAGAGCCAAAAGCTGCAACTGAAAAAGCACGTGCGGTTCAAACTCCACTTACTGGCACAGTTCAACAGATCGGTGCCAAAGAACAGAACTTCAAGCAGGCTGGTGAACTTTACCGCTCATACACAGCTAAAGAGAAAGATGACCTGATCATGAACCTGGCTGCTGACTTAGGTGCAGTGAAAGATTCAGAAACCAAGCACATCATGTTGTCTTATTTCTACAAGGCAGATGCAGACTACGGTACCCGTATGACCAAAGCAGTCAACGGTAACCTGGCGACGGTTAAAGCCAAAGCTGCAAAATTAAAAGACTAATCTCGATTGGTCTTGAGGAACTGGTGACTAGGGTATAGCGCATCACCTCCGAAAAGTCCTGTAAAACTCCAAACCTTTCCTGCACCCTAGGGGGAGTTTTACAGGCACTCCGTTTCTATCTCATCTCAGGTGAATTGAATCCTGAGTGACTGAAATTTTCTTTTCGATTTCTGTTGGAGTTCATCATGAAAGTTATGCCAAAAGCATTTTTAGCCAGTATTCTTGCCTTCAGTTGCGCATTTGCAACTGCTGCTGAAGTGAAGAATGTCTCCCCTGCAAAAACTGTGGCAAGCGTTCAGATGACTTCACAACAGGAATTGGTCGACCTCTTCTTCGCTGCTGCCAAAATTGGCAATAGCGAAGTCATCAACGAATTTTTAAAACATGGCTTTCCGGTCGATGTGCGCAATAAAGACGGTTATACCCCGCTGATGATGGCGACCTATTATGGTCACCAGACTATTGTTACAACCTTGTTGAAACATGGTGCAGACCGCTGTGCCCGAGACAACCGCGGCAATACCGCTTTAATGGGGGCCTTGTTCAAAATGGAATTTGCCATTGCCAAACAGCTGCGTCAGGTGGATTGTGATGCCCAAGCCAAAAAGGCCGGACAAAAAACCACGGCTGAATTTGCTAAAGTGATTGGCCAGGAAAAACAGCTACAAAAAATCATCCAGGAAGCAGAAAAATCTAAAGTAAAAGCAGACAAATAGGCTGTTATTTATAGCAGTACTTTGGTCTATATTTCTCCTGGCTGTATGTAATTGCTGCAATATTGCAGGGCTTTTTATGCTTTAATGCAAAGATAAGCACAGCGATATTTCCTAAGTTATGGCGCCAATCATCCAATCCCTGCTTGATACTGACTTGTACAAATTCACCATGTTACAAGTGGTATTACACAAGTTTCCGCAAACGCACAGTCTTTATCATTTCCGTTGCCGTAATCTTGAAGATACGGTTTATCCACTCACGGATATCCTGGATGATCTGAACCATCAGCTTGATCTGCTGTGCCAGCTGAAATTTAAAGAAGATGAACTGCAGTATTTACGCAGCTTGCGTTTTATCAAAAGTGATTTTGTGGATTATCTGGAGCTGTTTCAGCTCAAACGCCGCTTTATCAAGGCGACCATCGACAGTGAAGGTCGTTTAGACATTACCGTTGAAGGCCCAATGGTTCAGGCCATGATGTTTGAAATCTTTGTCCTAGCGATTGTCAACGAACTGTATTTCAGCCGGATCCGTACTCCAGAAGTGCTGATAGAAGGTGAACGTCGGCTGCAGGCCAAAATGGAACTGCTAAAACAGTACGATGCTTCGCAGGATTCAAATGATCCGCCATTTCTGGTATCTGATTTTGGTACCCGCCGCCGTTACAGCTTCGAGTGGCAAAAGCATGTGGTGGAAGAATTTAATAAGGCAGCGCCACAAGTCTTCCGTGGAACCAGTAATGTACTATTAGCCAAAGAATTGGGTATTACGCCAATTGGTACGATGGCACATGAATTCCTGCAAGCTTTCCAGGCACTGGATGTACGCCTGCGTGATTTCCAGAAAGCAGCACTTGAAACCTGGGTGCAGGAATATCGTGGTGATCTGGGAATTGCCCTGACTGATGTGGTCGGGATGGATGCCTTCTTACGTGATTTCGACCTGTACTTTGCCAAACTGTTTGATGGCTTACGTCATGACAGTGGCGACCCTTATGAATGGGGGGATAAGGCTTACGCACATTATAAAAAGCTGAAAATAGACAGCAAGACCAAGATGCTGACTTTCAGTGATGGACTGAATCTGGAAAAAGCCTGGAAACTGCATCAGTACTTCAAAGATCGCTTCCAGGTCAGCTTCGGGATCGGAACGAATTTGACCAATGACATGGGGCAGACACCGCTGAATATCGTGCTGAAACTGGTGGAATGTAACCGTCAGTCAGTCGCAAAAATTTCCGACAGTCCAGGAAAAACCATGACCGACAATGATACCTTCCTTGCGTATCTGCGTCAGGTATTTGACATCAGCGAAGTCGCTGAAAAGTAATCTCAATCAGCCGTCTTCAACCTGAGGCGGTTTTTTATGCAATGTCCTGTGTGTCAGGGTCTTTAGCATAAATTGTGATAAATAACCCAATAAAAACTGCATAATTGTAAAAATGAGCTGTGCTAAGATCAGACTGATTTGAACCAGAATACCTATGATAACGATGACAGCTTCAGCTTTTAATTTGGGTCTGCTGATAGAAACAGAAGACTTGGTGCCGCATCTGGGCAATGAAAAACTCCGTATTGTTGACCTGAGCCGTGCCTCTGTTTATGAACAGTTGCATATTCCGCATGCACTCCATTTACAGCCAAAAATGCTGGTTCGTCAGGAAGAGCAAGCTTTGGGTTTATTACCGGATCAAGAAGGCCTGGAGGCACTGGTTCGTTATCTGAATATTTCTCCTGAGCATCATGTCGTGGCTTATGATGATGAAGGTGGGGCTTGGGCAGGGCGTCTGTTATGGAACTTACATTGTTTAGGATTTGAGAACACCAGCTTACTCAATGGCGGTATTCATGCCTGGTTAGCGGCTGGGCTGCCGACTTCCTCTGATCCGGTGAAGCTGGAGCCAGTCGAACAACTGGTGCAAATCAACCTGAATCAGGAAAATGTAGTACGGATTGACTATGAAGCCCTACGTCAGCAGGTCGATCAAGGGCAGATCCAGCTCTGGGATTGCCGTACTGAAGATGAATATACCGGCCTGCGTCTGACAGCGCGACGCGGCGGTCACATTCCGGGAGCACGTCATTTTGAGTGGAGTACTGCCCTTAACCGTGAAAATCATTTAAAATTACACCCTTTGCAGCGCACACAACAGCGCCTGGAACAACTGGGTTTTAATCTTAAGCAGCCTGTGGTGGTGTACTGTCAGTCACATCACCGCTCCGGGCTGGCCTATATCTTAGGACGTTTGCTCGGCTGGAAAATCCAGGCTTATGACGGTGCGTGGAGTGAATGGGGCAACCGCCTCGATAGTCCAATCGCTACAGGGGAGTTGCCATCTTGAGCATCACATCGCGTTTAAAACAACAATTATTTATCCAGGCTCAGAAAGTGGTGCCACAGCATCGTCTGTCTCGTGTGGTAGGTAAAATTGCAGCCAGTGAAAATCCGGTTGTAAAAACTGCGGTGATTTCTGCTTTTAAAGCCAAATACGGCATCGATATGTCGATTGCGGAGCAGACCAATGCCTTGAAGTTCAAGTCATTTAATGATTTCTTTACCCGCGGTCTAAGAACCGGAGTGCGTGCGGTTGACGCTGACCAGGGCAGTATTGTTTCTCCTGCCGATGGTGCCATTTCCCAGCTCGGCAAGATTGAAAATGGTGATGTGTTCCAGGCCAAAGGCCAAAAGTTTACAGTTGAAAATCTGATTGCCGATCCACAACTGGCGCAGCCATTCAAAAACGGTGAATTTGCCACAGTATATCTGTCACCACGTGACTATCACCGTGTGCATATGCCATTTGCTGGCACACTGACAGAAACCCTGTATGTACCGGGTGAACTGTTCTCGGTCAATCAGACGACAGCAGAAAATATTCCAGGTCTGTTTGCACGTAATGAGCGCATGGTGTGCCTGTTTGATACTGAGCTTGGTCGTATGGCAGTGGTGCTTGTTGGGGCCATGATTGTAGCCGGTATTGAAACCGTGGCGACGGGTAAAGTAAAACCTTCAGGCCGGATTGAATTGAACCAGCATAATCTGTTCCTGGAAAAAGGTGCAGAACTTGGCCGTTTCTACCTGGGCTCAACGGCTGTCATTCTGTTTGAAGAAAACAAGATGCAATGGGATGAGAAGTTTAAAGCCAATTCAACAGTGTTGATGGGTGAAGCTTTAGGGCATACCGTTTAAGAAAATTCCTCCTGACCTTCCTTTGAAAAGGGAGGAATTAAAAGGTACAAAAAAAAGCGCCATCAGGCGCTTTTTTTAGATCTGGAATTTATTTATTGCTTCACAACAATCGAATCGATACCACTATGCTGCAAAGTCTGTTGCGCAATCACTGCCGCTTCTACAGAATCATAGGGACCGGAAACCACACGATACCAGACCTTGCCATTTTCAACACTTCTGACCACATCCGCAGATAGGCCATTCAGGATAATCTCGGCACGGCGTGCATCTGCCTGATCCGGATCATCAAAACTGCGTACTTGTAGAATATAGGTCGCTACTGGTGCAGCAGGTTCTTCAGTTACCAGTCCCGGCTCATTCACAGTTTCAGGTGCAGCTTCCTCAGTTCGAGGAGCTTCTACAATGACCACAGCATCCTGTTTATTGGTTTCAGGCACAGCCTGCTCAGGAATTGGAGTAACCTGCTGTTTCGGCAACAGGTCATAGAAGCGATAATCCTTGTTGGTGTCTTCCTCTTCATAATGCTGAGAAGTGATCTGATCATTGTTTGGTTTTACAGGTTCCCATGGCTTCCACAGCATGAGCGCCACCAGAAAACTTAACACGATTAAAATGATCACGAGTGTGCCTAGCCATGCAGGAATCAATGGCTTCTTTGGCTTGTTCGGACGTTCAGATACACCGCGTTGCGTTTTTCCAAACACTGGGGATTTCCTCTTGTATTTATTTTACCAGACAGAAAAAGGCATAACCGGTGTTATGCCTTACTCTCTGCATCGTATGTGATCGTAATACAAATGTCATTATACAAATCACCCACTCCACAGGATATTTTTATGAACTAGATGTCAAATTGGACATCTAGTTCATAGTTTTGGCTGTCTGCTTGCATGCTTACTCTGAACAAAGTTCTTCGTCTCTCGTCAAATAGAAAAGTAATGCTTTACATTTCCACTTCGAGTCTAGCTCTCGTCTTGCGAGTATGCAAAGCAGTGCTTTGACTATTTACCTTCTTGCATCAATGTAAAAGCAGTGCTTTACATTGATTCAGGAGCTGATACGCCAAGAAGTTCCAGACCATTGCGTAGCACTTGACGTACATTTACAGACAACAGCAGACGAGCTTGAGTCAGTTCAGCATCATCACCGAGTACTTTGTTCTCATTGTACCAACCATGGAACAATGCAGCCAATTCTTTCAGATAATTACCCACCTGGTGCGGTTCATAGCTGTTTGCAGCACGAAACACAATCTCAGGGTAGGCTGCCAGTTTTGCCAAGATTTCAGTTTCAGCATCCAGCTCGAGCTTAGCGGCCAGACCACGTGCAGTCACAGCATCAAAGTTTACGCCAGTCGCAACCGCCTTTTCTAACATACGGCAGATACGTGCATGGGCATACTGGATATAGTACACAGCGTTGTCCTTGCTTTGTGACACTGCAAGGTCAAGGTCAAAGTCAATGTGCTGCTCAGACTTACGCATCACATAGTAGAAACGTGCTGCATCATTACCTACTTCTTTACGCAGGTCGCGTAAAGTCACGAACTGACCTGAACGAGATGACATTTGCACCATCTCACCACCACGCCATAAGCTGACGAACTGCACTAACAGCACAGTCAGTTTCTTCGAATCATAACCCAGTGCATCAATTGCAGCTTTTACACGTGCGATATAACCGTGGTGGTCTGAACCCCAGATATCAATGATATCGGTATAGCCACGTTGGAGTTTATTTAAGTGGTACGCAATGTCTGATGCGAAATAAGTCGTTTGACCATTACGGCGTTTGACCACACGGTCTTTTTCATCACCAAATTCAGTTGATTTGAACCAGATATTGCCATCTTTTTCGTATAAGAAACCACGTTGATCCAGCGTTTGTAATGCTTCTTCAATTTTTTCTGTCAAAGATGCTTCGCTGAACCACTGGTTGAAAGTTACGCCAAATTCACCAAGGTCATCTTTAATGTCATCAAGAATCGCTTTAAGCGCTGCTTGATGGAACACGCGGTAACCTTCGCCAATTAAGCTTTGAGAATTGAAGATCAAGCCATCGATATGTTTTTCTTTATCGCCTGAAAGTATGACTTTATTGCCTTCAGCATCCGGTTCTGCCGCATATTGCACATCTTCAGGTACATCTTTGTAGACATCTGCCACCGGGCGTACATAGGCATCGCCATCCTGGTCGATAATACTTTGTGCGATCTCTTTAACATAGTCGCCTTGATAGGCATTTTTCGGGAATACCAGTTCTTGGCCAGTTAATTCCAGATAACGTAAATAAGTTGAAGTCGCCAGAATATCCATTTGACGACCAGCATCATTCACATAATATTCCCGGTCAACTTTCGCACCTGTTGCCTCTAACAGGTTCGCTACGGTCATACCATATGCAGCACCACGGCCATGACCCACATGCAGGCTAGAGGTTGGATTCGCAGAAACGAATTCTACCTGGATGCGTTTTTCCGCATTGGCCTGGGTACGACCATAAGTCGCTTGTTGCGCCTGGATCTGGTCCAGAACTGCGAAACGCTGATCAGCATTCAGGAAGAAGTTAATGAAACCCGGGCCTGCAATCTCGGCTTTGCTGATATCTGCAACTTCTGGCAAGGCAGCAAGGATTTTTTCTGCTAAATCACGCGGCTTCATACCCGCAGCTTTAGACGCGATCATGGCAATATTTGATGCAAAGTCACCGTGGCTACGGTCTTTGGTACGCGTCAAATTACTTGTATTGTTCCAGTCAGATGGGAGTACGTTTTGTGCCTGTAAGGTTTGCACTGCATGATCGAGAGCTGCTTGGATTGCCGTATTCATAATCAGTCGAAAATAGATATCGCAGAAAAACAGCAAATATAGCAAATTTCCGACTCTTTAGGTAAAACCATTTATGGGGAATAAAAAATATACGATCGGTAGCTGGAAGATTTATACAGAATTGTCATTTATTCGTTCGTATATCACATAAAGAATATCGTAATAAGTAAGTTGCAAAATTTGCTATAAAAATGAATTCTTAATCACTAAAAATAGCCTATATTAACCAGACTGAAATAACAAAAAGAGCTTGCAGTGGATTCGCAACAACGCCCGGTTATCTTTGGCAATATTCCTAGACTTCCCGCTAAATGGGCACTGATAATTATCCCTTTCATCCTGTCCTGCCTGATGAGCGGTATTATTTCTTTCATTAATATGCTGCGTACTTTGGGCTGGATTGAAGGTTTTATTTCATTATGGCTGCACAACTGGATGATTTCCTGGGCGTTCGCTTTTCCGATCGTGCTGCTATTGTTGCCATTCGTGCGTAAGCTCACTGGCTTATTGGTGGATATGAGTGGCTCACAACTACCGAAGTAGATTTATTGATTGCATACAACTCACGCGTTGATTGAGTTGATTTACCTGCCGATTTTGAAAAGTATACAGCTGGCCCGAATGATCAATTTTCAGGACTCTGGCTTGCACTAGAGCAAGCCGGAAGATCTCCAGCTTTTTGAGATTAAGCAGGACAAAAGGATTACCAAGATTGTTCTAGCAGGAACTACACATGACCTTGTACTGCTTAAAACACGCTTAAGGTTTCCTACGGTTCTTATCTGGCAAATAGAAACTTGGACGATAGCTCAATCCCTGAGATTTGAGCATAAGCTAAGAATCAAAGCACATATTCGACAATGGCCCGGATAATCCCCAATACCAGGCCGATAAAGGCCCCGACCACCACACCGTTGACCCGGATCATATGCAGATCGCCACCGACCTCATTTTCAATCTTGTCAATCATTTCACGTGAATCCCATTCATGAATCCGTTCACTGATAAAACGGATGACTTTCTCGCTGTATTGATCACTTAAGTCAACTGCCATATTACTCATACGGTTATTCAGTAATTCACGGACTGAACTGTTGGAAATGATATTTTCACCCACTTGCTGAATGGCAATACGTAGATTCTCTGCAATACCGGAATCTGCTTTTTCCAGATCTGCCTTGATCGCATCACAGAGAATCACCACGGCACCACTAATGAAGTTCAGTACCTGTGGGCTGTCCAGCAGGGCATCTTTGGCAGAATTTAGACGTTGACTGGCATCGCTATCATTGTCAGCCAGTTGCAGCATCAGCTGATGGGCAGACTCTTCAATCTTTAAGCGCCAAGGATGATCCGGATCTGCCAGCATGGCTTCGACGCGCTGAATTACCGAGTCGATACTGCGCTGTTGCACGTCAATCCCGATCCAGCTGGCACCCTTTGCCAATTTCCACACCCCCATTTCCTTAAACAGGGTACGGGTCAGTTCACGGGTCTGCTCCGGATGTGACGTCATCCAGGCATGTACCAGATCGAGACCACGTTGCAATACGTCCTGATGGAAGTCATTTTCCAGCACGGCACGTAGCATCTCACTGGCCAGATGATTGATCTGGGTGCTTTTCACCCATTGCACACTATTGCTCTGAATAAAGCCGGAAATCTGTTCCTGACCGACAAATTCAAAGATCCGTGGAGCAGTCTGCTGGATGACCTGAGTCACCTGACGGTTATTCTCCGGATTTGCCAGCCAGCGGCCTGCTGCCAGGCTCAGGTCGGTACTGGCCAGACTACGCTCCACAATCTGGGGAGACAGGAAGTTTTCCTGCACAAAGCGACCCATCGACTCGGCAATACGGGCCTTATTGCGTGGAATGATCTCGGTGTGGTCACGCAGAAACCTAGGAATGGGCAACTTGCCAAAAGGATTGCGGAACAGAACGGTAATTGCGTACCAGTCTGCCATTCCACCTACCACACCCGCTTCTGCAGACAGCATCAGGATATGGATCAACCATACATATTCTGGCATTAATTTGGCAGTGACCATCAGTGCCAGCCAGGTGACGACAGCCACAATTAAGGCAATGGTGGCAAAACGTTTACTGCGTTGCAGGCTCGGTGAACTGGTCTCTGTCTGCATAAAGACTCCTATTTAGTCATAGTCACGGGCTGTGGCTGCAGTATCTCACCTGTTGGGCTCAGACCATATTTAGCGCCGAGCGATTGTAGAATCAAGCGAGCATCGAAGGCATCTTTGGGTGCCTGTCCCTGTTTAAAGCATTCAATCGTATAGGCAATCTGTGCTGGCTCTAAAGTGACACGATATGGCATGTCATAGAAAGGATCAGGCCAATAAAATGGATGCCGACGATAATAGCCATAGGGATATGGCATGGGTGTGGGATAGACGATTGCTTCACGCGGAGGTCGTTGGGTACGGTTGCTTGGATCATCCAGCACCCGAAAGAACTGGAAACCATTCTGTATAGTCGTCTGGGCCGCCTTAACTAAGGTAATTTCTTCAGCTGTCCCAAAGCTCATGTTTGGACGCGCCTTGAAACTGATCCGGTAAGTCTGGGCATTGAGAGGTGTAGTACTGTACTGGCCGAGCTGATCAAAGGTCAGTGGTTTGGAAGGGGTCGTTGCACAGCCTGAAAGCAGGGCAGTGCTTGCAAATGCTAAGGCGATGATGGTCTTCTTCATCTTCGTTCTCCTGATGGGGTGATCCAGCGACAGCAGTACCTGAAAATACCTAAAAACTGCTATCCGGCTGGGTCAGGAAACTTAATTCTTCCTCGGTAGATTCACGGCCCAGAATCTGGTTGCGATGTGGGTAGCGTCCAAAGCGTTCGATAATGATTTTATGCTTGATTTCATATTCGAGATTAGACGGATTACCGAGGCGTTGAAATAGTTTGAAGGCATATTCATGAATCAGTCTGGATTCACTGTGCATGAACGGCATATATAAAAAAGCCCGCTGTTCCGGACTGAGCTGCTTGTCCAGATCCAGACTAATGGCTTCCTGTGCCAGAGCTAGAGCCAGGCTATCCTGGGCAAAAGCACGTGCAGTACCCCGAAAAATATTGCGAGAAAACTGGTCCAGAACAATGATTTCTGCCAGACGGCCTTCAGCAGTTTTACGCCAGGACCATAATTCAGCCTGACTTGCCTGTTCCAGAATTTCTGAAAATTGCTCAGTCAAACTTTGGTCGAAATGGTCGCTTTTGGCAAACCAGTTCGGCTGGGTTTCGGCACTAAACCAGAAGTCCAAAATATCTTGATAATTCATAAGGTTTACAATTCGTTAGCATTTATTCGTTAATAAAATCACAAATTTCACATGTCTTATAGAGAAAGTTTGTGTTAAAAATTTGCGGAATTAAAATCAATGATTTGCCTGAAAAGCAGGCAGGGTGTAATGTGCGGATCTAAAATCACGTTATACTCTTATAAAATGATGATTTTATATTAATAGTTTAGCCCATTAAGCGAGATTGTAATGAGTCAACCTGAATCGACCAGCCAAGCTGTATTACCAACTTGGGTGGATTCGTCGCTCATCAAGGGGATGCTGCGCGGAATTGAGCGAGAAAGCCTGCGTATGCAAGGTAATGGCTTTCTGTCGCAAAGGCCGCATCCTGTAGCACTAGGTTCAGCCCTGACTCATCCGCATATCACCACTGACTATTCTGAAGCTTTGATGGAGTTTATTACTCCGCCAAAAGACAGTATTCGTGGCGCTTTGGATTACCTGATGGATATCCATGCCATCGTACATCGCAAACTGGAAGATGAAGAAAAGCTGTGGCCGATGTCGATGCCATGCATGCTCGATAGCAGCGATGACAGCATTCCACTGGCGCAGTACGGTTCTTCCAATATTGGTTTATTCAAGACACTTTATCGTCGTGGTCTAGGTGTGCGCTATGGTCGCCGTATGCAGACCATTTCGGGCGTACATTATAATCTGTCTTTCCCGGATCATTTCTTCGAAGCGTTACAGGCCAACGAAAGTGACGCGTCACTGCGTAACTTAAGCCTGCAGGATTACCGTAGCCACCGTTATATGGGGCTGATCCGTAACTTTATCCGACTGACACCATTGGTGATGTTCCTGGTTGGTGCTAGCCCGGCAGTGTGCCAATGCTTTATGACCGGACGTGATCATCAACTGTTGCCACTTACTCGTGGCACCTTATATACCCCATATTCAACTGCATTGCGCATGGGCCGTTTTGGTTATCAGAACTCAGCCCAAAAGCAGCTCGGTATTCATTACAACAACTTGCAGGACTATCTGGAAGGTCTGCAAAAAGCAGTTAAAACACCATATAAACAATTTACCCGTCTGGGCCTTGAAGATGCAGCAGGACAACCAATTCAGATCAATGATCATGTGTTACAGATCGAAAATGAATACTACAGTCTGGTACGTCCAAAACAGGTGCCAGAAGCCGGTGAAACTCCATCACAGGCACTGGCAAATCGTGGTATTGGCTATGTGGAACTGCGTGCAGTGGATGTCAATCCATACAGCCCGATCGGGATTGATGAACATACCGCAGGCTTCCTGGAAGTAGTTGCACTGTACTGTTTATTGCAGGACAGCCCGGCACTGCTCAGCGATGAGCAGGACATCATCGAAAAGAATCAGGCTGAAGTGGTCAATCGCGGTCGTGCTCCGAATGCGGCTATTCTGGAAAATGGTCAAAAATATCTAATCGAAGACTGGTGTGGAGTTCATCTGGCGCGCATGCAGCCGCTGGCAGAATTATTGGATGCAGCATATGGCAATAATCTTTACACGACGGCCATGAAGACCATGCAAATCCGTGTTGATGAAGTCGATGCGACACTTTCTGCGCTTGTGGTGGGTGATATTCGTAAGCAGGGTGGCATGTGGCATTTCGGCCAGGTGCTGGCACAGCAGCATGCTGCGGTTTATCAAGCGCATCAGCTCAGTAAAAAAACCACTGCATATTTTGATGAATTATCACAAAAGTCCTTGCAGCAACAGCAGGAACTCGAGCAAGATAGCAGCATCAGGTTTGCTGAATATCTCGCTCAATTTCGATAAAAAACAAGAGGATCGACCATGAAATGGGGTTACCGCTTCGTGAGTGGTGCGTTATTTGCCGCATCCGTGATGGGGATGGCATTTGCATTATATCTAGAACATGTGCAGGGCCTTGAGCCTTGCCCGTTGTGTATTTTTCAGCGTATTGGCCTGATTGGTCTGGGGATTATTTCTTTCATTGCTTTCTTGCATAATCCGAAAGCAAATGGCATGAAACGCCTGTATGCCTTTTTAGGATCACTGAGTATTTTGTGGTCCGCAGGTGTCGCCGCACGTCATGTCTGGCTGCAAAACCTGCCGCCGGATAAAGTCCCAAGTTGTGGTCCGGGTCTGGATTACTGGCTGGAAACCTTGCCAATGAAGTCGGTGTTCCAGCAGGTACTTAGCGGTTCAGGTGAATGTGCCAAAGTGGACTGGACTTTTCTGGGGCAGTCTTTACCGGTCTGGTCACTGGTATTTTTCTGTATCTTGTTGCTGGTCAGTTTATGGCAGTTATTCCGTAAATATCAGACGGCGCCAGTCAAATGCCTAAGAGATAAATACTGATGCAAATAAAAGCCCTCATTTGAGGGTTTTTTTTATAACTGAATCAGGTCAGAGCAATGCCTTCAACACTTTCCAGATCCATCATATATTCATGGATCTGGTCAAAGACTTTGTCCTCCACACTCGGATAGAACCAGCGCACGATCTGTTCAGCCACTTGTGGGTGAAACCGGATTTCAAAATGGTTCAATCCATAGAAAATTGCTTTATGGGAGTCTGGAACTTTCAACTGAAAACGCGGGTTCGGATGCTCACCCAGTGCACTTTTGACACTGACCAGATAATCCCCAATCACATTGCGGGTGCGGTTATGCCGGTTTTCATATTCAATTGTACCGGCCACCAGATAGGTCTGGATATGTGATGGAATCGGTGCCGGCTTACGGTTATCATCCATCAGGCCAATCCTGACTTCATTATGTTCCCAGTCATCATCCCGAACACTGCCGTGGCGCAGATCCAGAATGCCATTACTGCGGATATTCACCACATGACCAATGATCTTTCCAAACGGGAAGCGTCCCAATTTATCCTGCAGGCTAAAACCAAAGCGCTCTAATGCTGCACCATGATGTGGTGAGCCGAGGCAGACCAGATTGTCGACCATATTGACCCATTCATAGACATGCTGTTTGCCATAGAACAGGGCACTACGAGCGACTAATCCGCCCATACTGTGTCCGATCAGATCAATACTGCTAATGCCGGGATTCCGGGTGATCAAGTCATGCAGGGTATTGGCCAGACTACGGCCATTGGCGGAGATACGGCGTCCGGAATTATAGTTGAGGTACAACATGGTATTGTTATCACGCTGCGACAGCAGCTTTTCACCAATGCCTTCATGCTTATGATTGGACCAGGTCAGATGATTCATGCATAAACCATGCACGAATATAGTAATCCGGCCAGTCAGTTCGCCCTGCTGTAGTGAGGTATAATGATCATAAACCACCATCGGCAATGCCATCGGATTTTGATGCTTGAGCAGATAGTCGCCAATGATGCCATTTAGCACACCAACCAGAAAATGCAGGCTCGGCGTCAGCGGCTTGTCATGCAGACGTGGGAATCTGGTAATAATACGGCGTAGTCCAGGGGCAACCATGGTATTGCCATAGTGAAACAACAGGTCATAGGAACGTTGATAGAGCCGGACAATGGCAGGCAGGTTCTGGATTTTTTCTGAATGACGTTCACTTAAACCAAAGAAACTATATAAGATTTCACGCTGGATAGTCTTGATCAGTTCTTGGGCAACATCATTAAACCGCATGGTAACAAGCTGAGCAAGTCCTTCCAGTACATCTGCCTGGGTAGGAGGAGTACGATCCCACTTGCAATAGGTTTCATGCAATGGCGTTAAGCTTGTCATCGGATCCGTTCCTTTCATCAATGCGAATATCTGAGACCTTTCTTTTTAAAGATGTTCGCGGTATAAATTCTTCTGAACTTTGATGTTTCTAATTTTTCTGGGAATATTCTTAAAATACCGAGGAACGTGAAAAACTGCGGTGTTTTTTGTCGGACAATTCACCAAAAACAGATTAGATAACGATGATCCATCTCTCATATATAAAATAGATTTTGATTAAAATATAGGCGTTTTTTATTAATAATTGATGAATGTCATTTACTTACACGGCTTTCGAAGCAGCGCTGCCTCGATCAAGGGCCAGCTGCTTCAGCAGTATTGCGAAAAAAATCCACATATTCAGGTGCATTTGCCAGATCTGAACATGTCACCTGTGGATACGATTCAGCACATGTCAGCGCTGATTGAGTCACTGGACCATGTAAGCTTGGTGGGCAGTAGCTTGGGGGGATTTTATGCGACACATCTGGTCGCCAAGCACAGTGTGCCGGCTGTACTGATCAATCCGGCCATGCGACCATGGCAGCTGTTCCGCGAACTGTTCGATGATGAGCTGCCGTTACAGGTGCATCCGAACTGGCGTCTGGACGATTCACATCTTGATCAGCTGGAAGGACTGGCACTGCCAACTGCACAAGATGCAGACAAAATACTGGTACTGTTACAACAAGGCGATGAAGTTTTGGATTATCGTGAAGCACATCGCTATTATAGTGCTGCTCATCCTCCGGCGATGCTGATGACTGAGGCCAATGGCAATCACGGGATGGATGATTTTGCGGAGAAGATTCCGCTGGTGTTACAGTTTTTATTGGACTGCATAAAAAAGGAAACCGAATAACGTGTCTCAATATACGGCTCAATCTCTTGAAGTTCTGTCTGGTCTGGACCCGGTCCGTCGTCGTCCGGGCATGTATACCGATACCACTCGTCCAAACCATCTGGCGCAGGAAGTGATTGACAATGCTGTGGATGAGGCACTGGCTGGACATGCCAACAAAATTACCGTGACAGTCTATAAAGATGGCTCGTTATCAGTCGAAGACAATGGCCGTGGTATGCCGGTGGATATTCACCCGGAATATGGTCAGAGCGGGATTGAAATCATCCTGACTAAACTGCATGCCGGTGGCAAGTTTAGTACCGATAATTACCAGTTCTCTGGTGGTCTGCATGGTGTCGGGATTTCAGTGGTCAATGCGCTGTCGACCCGTGTCGAAGTAGCCGTACAACGTCAGGGTAATCTGTACAAAATGACCTTTGAAAATGGTGAACCGGCAGGTCCGCTGGAAGTGCTGGCAGGTAAGGCACCTAAACGCGCGTCTGGGACTACGGTGCAGTTCTGGCCAGAGGCCAAATACTTCGATTCACCAAAATTTGCCCTGAAAGCCTTAAAACATAATCTTAAAGCCAAAGCCGTTCTGGCCGCGGGTTTAGAGATCAATTATATCGATCAGATCAATGACGAGAAGATCACCTGGCAGTTTGAAAATGGTCTGGTCGACTATCTGATGGATGAGCTGGAAGACCGTGAAATTATTCCAGCACCAGCTTTTGTCGCCACAGGTGACGCAGAGCGCGCCAGCGCAGAATTTGCCATTTGCTGGAACGTTGAAGGCGGTGAAAGTGTTCAGGAATCCTACGTCAACCTGATTCCAACTGCGCAGGGCGGCACCCATGTGAATGGTCTGCGTTCGGGTGTGACCGATGCGATGCGTGAATTCTGTGAATTGCGGAATCTGTTGCCGCGTAACATGAAGCTGTCTGCCGAAGATGTCTGGGACGGCGTGAACTATATCCTGTCACTGAAATTCCAGGAACCGCAATTCTCAGGTCAAACCAAAGAACGCCTGTCGAGTCGTGAAGCGGTCGGGGTGGTGCAGAATATTGCTAAAGATGCCTTTGCATTATGGTTGAACCAGAATTCAGATATCGCCATGCAACTGGCTGAAATGGCCATTTCCAAAGCAGGACGCCGTCTGAAAGCGGCCAAAAAAGTTAAACGTAAGAAAATTGTTGCGGGTCCAACTTTGCCGGGGAAACTGTCGGATTGTGTAGGCCATGATCTCGATCAATCTGAATTATTTATTGTGGAAGGTGATTCTGCCGGCGGTTCAGCCAAGCAGGCGCGTGATAAGAACTTCCAGGCCATCATGCCGATTCGAGGTAAGATTCTGAATACCTGGGAGGTCTCTTCTGATGAGGTGCTGGCGTCTCAGGAAGTACACAACATCGCGATTGCCATTGGTGTTGATCCGGGTTCGGATGACCTGTCTGAACTGCGTTATGGCAAGATCTGTATTCTGGCCGATGCCGACTCGGATGGTCTGCATATTGCGACCTTGCTGTGCGCACTGTTTGTGAAACATTTCCCGACGCTAGTCGAAGAAGGCCATCTATATGTCGCAATGCCGCCTTTATTCCGGATCGATGACAACAAAGACGTGCACTATGCTTTGGATGAAGACGAGCTAAATAGCATTCTGAAAAAATGCAAAACCAAGAATCCGCAAATTACTCGATTCAAAGGTTTGGGTGAGATGAATGCCAGCCAGTTACGTGAAACCACACTTGATCCAAACACACGTCGTCTGGTGCAACTGGACCTGGATGATGCCCATCATACCGCAGGTTTACTGGATAAATTGCTGGCGAAAAAACGTGCCAGTGACCGCAAAGACTGGTTAGAGCAAAAAGGTAATCTGGCAGATCTGGTGGTTTAAACTACCGATTTTAAGCAATCAAAAAATCCCGCCAGAGCGGGATTTTTTATGAATCAAGATTAGACATCGCATAAAGAACAGTTAACGCCGCGGCAATTATGTAAAACCGAGCTGCGTGCGCTATTTTTGTTGGTACCGGGTCCTTCTACCAGAGGCCCTGCAAGTTGTTCAGCACCTGAACCCGGACGCCATTTGCTTTTCATATTAATTTGCTGATGACCAGTAATCATCGGTTTAGCTAAAGTCTGCTGTTGGCAATAATTACATTCAATCGTATCGGTCGAGATACGGGCAATTGGAACCCGTTGTTCAAAAATTCCCTCGCAATGCTCACAGCGGAAATCATATAACGGCATTTCTGTACTCCTGTAGCATGAAGGCCTTAAATTAAAAAGACGAGTAGCCGAAAGTTTTAAGTTGGATGACTACCCGTTGCGAAGCTAAAACAACAATAAATTGTAAAACTAGCGTTTATGCCCCCAGAATTTGTCATCGTTCAGTGCACCCTGAGGAAGGATGTTCTGCTCGAAGATTGAAGTTGGCAGAGATACAGTACATGCACAGTTTGGAATATCCACGATACCGCCGATACGGCCTTCAACTGGTGCCGCAGTCAGTAACATATACGCCTGTGAGCCGGTAAAACCAAAATTCTCAAGGTATTTAATCGCTTTTAAACATGCCTGACGATAGGCCACAGTGGCATCCAGATAATGGTTTACGCCATCTTCAACACTGATGCCTTCAAAGGTCAGCCACTGGTCATAAGCCGGACGGACATTACTCGGCACAAAGATTGGAGAATCGATATTGTATTTTTCCATACCGCCCTTGATCAGATCGAAGCCCACACGGGTAACACCATCCATTTCGATCGCGCCACAGAAACCGATTTCACCATCTCCTTGCGAGAAGTGCAGATCGCCCATCGAGAAGCCAGCACCTTTCTGATAAACAGGGAAGTAAATACGGCTACCGGCTGCCAGGTCTTTAATGTCCGTATTTCCGCCATGTTCACGTGGTGGAACAGTGCGCGCAGCTTCTGCTGCCATACGGTCGAATTCGGCACCTGTTACGCCACGCAAAACGGCAGTACGCGGATCAGGTGGGTTGGCTTGGCCTTTAGGCACCAATAGTGCCTCACGACGGTTCCACTCTTTTAGCAGGTCATGTGAGGGTAAGGTTCCCATCAGGCCTGGGTGTTTGAGGCCGGCAATACGCACGCCCGGAATATGACGTGAAGTCGCAAATAAGCCTTTTAAATCCCAGATGGCTTTATCAGCTTCAGGGAAATAGTCAGCCAGGAAGCCACCACCATTTTCCTTGGCAAATACGCCAGAGAAACCGACATCTGAAATTGGCTGAATGTCGAGCAGGTCAATTACCAGCAAGTCACCTGGTTCAGCACCTTCTACATAGAAAGGTCCGGTCAATGGATGGGCACGGGTCAGGTCGACATTTTTGACATCAGAAATGTCATCGGTATCCTTAATCTGCGCATCCAGGAAATCCAGACTTTCAATCAGGATTTCTTCACCCGGTTTTACCGAAGTCAGAAATGGCAAATCCGGATGCCAGCGGTTATGTCCAATTTCCGCCTGTTCTGCCAGCGGAACCCCCGGTTTAATTTTAATATGTTGCATGTTTTATCCCCTGTGTTGAGGTCGAATAAAGCTAGTTTTTGATGTTATTGCCCGTGTCATCCATGATGAACAGCGGATCTTCGATCACGCTTTCAACAGGAACTGACTGAACCTGGATCGTTTTGCCGTCATAATCAATGATGATTTGACCGGCTTCTGGATGCTGAATAAAAAACCTGGCGAGTTGTGGCTCAACCAGAACCCGAAAGCGGCGACTCAAGCCTCGTGCACCGAAGCGAACATCGTGTCCGGTAGATAGAAACTGAGTTGCAGCGGGTGTAAGTTCAACCGTGCGGCTCTGCTTACAGAGTCGCTGATTCAGTTTCTCGATTTCCAGGCTGACCAGTGTTGGCACAAAATTAGCTTCTACCGCTTCATAATTCAGAATGCGTTCAATACGATTCAGAAACTCTGGATCAAATTTCTTGTACAGGGCGCGTTCGGTAATCTGGCTGTCATCCAGTTTGGCCAGTCGGGCCAGTTTTTGAATAGGCTTTGGAAGCTTGGCCAGCTGTCTTAAGCGTGCCTGAGCATCTTTGGCGCCGACGTTACTGGTCATAAAGATCATACAGTTTTTGAAATCCAATACTTTGGTACCCGCGGTCAGCCTTAAGGTTCCGGTTTCCAGAACGTTGAGCAGACCGCGAATGACTTCGGTACTGGCTTTTTCAATTTCATCAAACAGCACAATACCTGGCTTGGAAAAACTGCCCTGAATATGGGCTTCATCAAACAGGGTATTGCCTTCTTTAGAGCCGACATAGCCTGGAGGGGCACCTGTCAGTGCCGCAGCATAATGTTCCTGTGCCAGTGTGTTCATGTCGATCCGGCAGAATGCATCGGGCTTGCCATGGATTGCCTCAGCAATCAGCCGAACCGTTTCAGTTTTCCCCACACCCGTCGGTCCTAGCATCAATGTGACTGCCAGTGGCCGGGTGGGAGCATTAAAATCTGCCTTGACGGTTAAGAGCATGTTTTCAATTTCATCCAGTGCGGCACGCTGCCCAATGATATGACCACGGACATGCTGCATGACTTTTTCAGGATCAAAGCTAAAGCGAGAGGTACGTGCAATACGTTCTTTGCTCTGCATCTCATAACGCTGTTTGGCCAGGGTTTCCTGATTGGCACTGATGCGGTCGCTGGCAAATGTCATATCGAATACCTCCTCTCAGACCAAACTTAAGATGCTTCTTTTTCTAAGCCTTCATGTGGCAGATTGCCGATTGGGCATTCTGCAACACCGATGGTAGAGCGGGTAATTTTTTCCACGTTCTCTTGCGCTTTTTGAGCATCCAGAACCCAGGTTTTGTAGAAGTCGAATGGACAGTCCGCAACGCCTTTATCGCCGTCACCATTGTTATAGACACCGGTATAGCCGCGGTGCAGTAATTTAAATAAATGGTTTTGTGACTGGTCGTATTTACGTGCATCACGAATTTCATGCAGTGACAATTGCGCGTATTGGATGCCGTTTTCTTCTGTACCACATTCACCCAAGGTACGGCCGTCGAAGCCGACTACTGCTGAGTGACCGAAGTAGGTGTAGACCCCATCAAAACCGGTACAGTTGGCAACAGCAACATAAACGTTATTTGCCCATGCCATGCATTTCGCCATATTGATCTGCTGATCTGCAGCCGGGTACATATAGCCTTGGCAACGCACGACCAGTTCAGCGCCTTTCATGGCACAGTCACGCCAGATTTCTGGATAGTTACCGTCATCACAGATGATCAGTGACATCTTGATGCCCTTCGGTCCTTCAGTCACATAAGTGGTATCACCTGGGCACCAGCCTTCAATCGGGCACCATGGAATAATCTTGCGGTATTTCTGAACGATTTCGCCCTTGTTATTAATCAGGATCAAAGTGTTATAAGGCACCTTGTTTGGATGTTCCTCATGTTGTTCACCGGTAATCGAGAACACGCCCCAGACGTTGGCTTCAATACAGGCTTGTGAGAAAATCGCGGTTTCATCGCCTGGAATGGTGGCAGCGGTTGCCATCATCTCGTCATGGTCGTACATAATGCCCATGGTGCTGTATTCGGGAAAAACAATCAGGTCCATACCCGGTATACCCTGTTTGATTCCTTTCAACATTTCAGCAATTTTTTTTGCGTTCTTAAGCACTTCCGCTTTAGTGTGCAAACGAGGAATTTTGTAGTTTACAACTGCCACACCTACTGTATCTGGGCTGCTTGAGATATCACCGTGACGCATTCAAATTTCTCCAACTCTTTTATCGATTCAACTTTATGATTCGAGTGTCGCGTGAAATGCGTTACAGCAAAATACGTTGAATTGCGTATATGGAGGCGTAGACTGAAAGGAATTTTTAAATGTGAATAATCAAATAAAATATTAAAATTAGCTGCCGATTAATTAAGTGAAATAGAAATTAAAAATCCCCCGACGAATCGGGGGAGGTGGAGAAAAATTACAGCCAGATTAAACAGACAGATATTTACTGATGGTGGTCTCATCAACATTTTCACGGACATTTTCATAAGCAAAGCGACCTTTGTCGATCACCAGGAAGCGATCTGCCATCGCCATGGTGAAACTCAGTACCTGCTCAGAAACCACAATGGTCAGATCACGCTGATCCCGAATTTCTTTCAGAGTTCTGGCAATGTCCTTGATGATAGAGGGCTGAATCCCTTCCGTTGGTTCATCTAGCAGCAGTACTTTAGGATTAGTCGCTAAGGCACGAGCAATTGCTAATTGCTGTTGTTGCCCACCCGATAAGTTTCCGCCTTTACGTTTGCGCATATCCCAAAGCACAGGAAACAGCTCATACAGGTCATCCGGTACTTTGCCATGGGCAGAAGCCGGTAAACCGGTCTGGATATTTTCCAGCACCGACATGGTGGAGAAAATCATCCGGCCTTGTGGCACATAAGCCACACCGTTTTCTACACGCTGGTAAGGATCCAGTTTTTCCAGATTCTTGCCATCCAGCTTGATTTCACCTTTGGTATTTTTAATATCACCAATCAGGGTTTTAAACAGGGTGGTTTTACCCATGCCGTTACGGCCCATGATCGCTACAATTTCCTTCGGCTGGATCTTCAGTTCCAGGTCGTGAATCACCTGACTTTGTTTATATCCTGAACACAAAGCATTAATTTCTAATAATCCGCTCATAGTGGCCTCCTTAGTGTCCCAGATAAACTTCAATCACTTTTGGATCATTTTGTACATCGTCCATTTTTCCTGCTGCCAAAATTTTACCCTGGTGCAATACCGTGACTTTGTCCGCAATGGTTTTGACGAATTCCATATCATGTTCAATCACAAGTACAGAACGTCCTTTACTGATTTCCCGTAATAATTGGGCTGTCTGCTCACGCTCTGACACACTCATCCCCGCAACAGGTTCATCTAACATGAGTAGTTCAGGATCTTGCATCAGCAACATACCGATTTCTAGCCATTGTTTTTGACCGTGAGAGAGCAGGCCTGCCGAGGTATCCAGCAGGTCAGTCAGGAAAATCTTGCCAGCAACTTCACGAATACGCTCATCGACATCTTTGGTACGTCTGAAGAACAGTGCACCAAAGACATTACGGCCACGCGGGAAGGACATTTCCAGGTTGTCATAGACCGACAGATTTTCATAAATATTCGGGTTCTGGAATTTACGCCCAACCCCTTTACGGACAATGTCGAACTCTTTCAGTTTGGTCAGTTCAATATCATTAAACTTGATCGTGCCTGACGTTGCTTTGGTCTTGCCGCAGATCAGATCCAGCACTGTGGTTTTGCCGGCTCCATTGGGACCGATCACCACATGGACTTCGTTTTTATCCAGATAGAAGTTGAGATCACTGACTGCCTTGAAACCGTCGAAGGACACGGTGAGATCTTCAATGACCAGAACTGGTTTATTCATTTCTACGCCGACTTTATTCATTTCACACCTCCTTCCACAATTGGATCGATCGTTTTATCCGGATCACTACTTGGCGGTGGCGAAGTGCTGTCGATCGGTTTCTTTTTCAGGAACAATGGACGGACATATTTTTCATACAGACCCGCTAAGCCATTTGGTAAGAACATGACCACACCGATGAACAATGCACCGAGGAAGTACAGCCATATTTCAGGGAAGGCTTCAGAGAAGTAAGTTTTACCCAGGTTCACCAGAACAGCACCATACACTGCCCCAATCAGTGACAGACGACCACCGACTGCAGCCAGAATGACCATTTCAATCGAAGGTACGATGCCGATAATCGTTGGTGACATGAAGCCGACTTGCAGGGTAAACATCGCACCACCAATAGATGACACCACAGCTGCGAAACAGAAAATGAATACTTTGTACATGGCCACGTCATAGCCAGAGAAACGTACACGTTCTTCTTTGTCACGCATCGCAGAAAGTAGACGTCCGAGTTTAGAACTGAGGACAAAACGGCTGATCATGATCACTGCAATGAGCAGCAGGGCATTGATGTAGTACAGGACATATTTGGCTTCATCGGTACGGATATCCCAGCCATGCAGGGTTTTCAGGTCTGTAATCCCGTTAATGCCGCCAGTGAAACCTTGTTGACCAATAATCAGAATGGTCAGGATCGCTACAATGGCTTGCATGATGATCGAGAAGTACACATCACCGACACGACGGGTAAACATCGCGAAACCGATAATGAAGGCAAGCAAGATTGGAATGATGATGATGGCAAACAAAGTAAACCCGAAGCTATGGAAAGGTTCCCAAAAGCCTGGCAAGCTGGTGATCTGGTTCCAGTCCATAAAGTCTGGAATTCCTGGCGTGGTTTGCGCTGCTGTAGATTGCATGTCTGAAGCTTCAAGTTTCAGGAACATGGCCATGCAGTAGCCGCCAATGCCAAAGAAAATCCCTTGACCTAAACTTAAGATACCACCGTGTCCCCAGCACAGAACCAGGCCGATTGCGACAAAAGCAAAAGTCAAATATTTACCCATCAGATTCAGACGGAAAATATCCAGGAACATTGGCATGACTAGCAGGATCAGTACGGCAAGAATCACCAGACCAATCGCACCTTCTTTACCGCCTAAAAAGGCATTCATTAGATTCTTCATAATATCTCTCCTGAATCCCTATTTACGTACTTTGATTGAGAAGAGACCCTGAGGACGCAGCATCAGGATGATGATGACTGTAGCTAGTGTCAGGACTTTAGCGACAGAACCAGAAAGGAAGAATTCCAGGATAGATTGTGCCTGCGCGATACTGAATGCAGAGGCAACAGTGCCAAGCAAGCTTGCAGCACCGCCGAAGACCACGACTAAGAATGTATCAACGATATACAGCGAACCGGCTGTTGGACCAGTAGAACCGATGGTTGTGAAAGCTGCACCGGCAATACCTGCAAGCCCACAACCCAAGGCAAAGGTTAAGCTATCAACACGTTTGGTATTGATCCCGACAGCACCACTCATAAAGCGGTTCTGGTTGGTTGCACGAAGCTGTAAACCCCAGCGTGAACGGTAAATCAGAAAGTAGACAAATGCAGTGACACAGAGGGTAACGCCCACCAAGAACAAACCATTGATAGGAATATCGATGGCTTCCGTCGGTTGGTAAGAACCCATTAACCAGTCAGGTAAAGTCGGGCTGACTTCCTTAGGGCCGAAAATAGAACGGAACAACTGCTGCATGATGAGGCTCAAGCCCCATGTTGCAAGAAGTGTATCGAGTGGCCGTTGATAGAGCCGGCTGATCATGAGCCGTTCCACCATGTAACCGATAATGCCTGCTGTGAGGAAGGCTGCAATGATTGCAATCAGGAAATAGTAAGGTAGGAGTTGAGGGAAAAAACTTTCAGTCAGTGTGGAAATGAAAAATGTCGTATATGCACCAATGGTCAGAAACTCCCCATGTGCCATGTTAATTACGCCCATTTGCCCAAAGATAATTGCAAGGCCGAGCGCCATCAATAACAGCACACAGAACACAGAGAGACCATTAAAGCCTTGCATGGCAAATATTGCACCGAATTCTGCAAATGATAGATCCATCGCATCATCCTCCAAGCTTTAAAAAATTGTGTGGAATAAAAAGATCAGGAGAATGGCTTCCCCTGATCATGTGGCTGTTAACTCAGTAACCTTTAGGGAATGGGTTTGGTTTGATTAGACCTTTAGACTCGTAAACAACCTTGAACTGACCATTTGGTTGCACTTGACCAATACGTGATTTGCTCCATAAATGGTGGTTCGGGTCAATTTTCACATAGCCTTCAGGCGCGTTTTTCATTTCTAGGCCTTTAGATGCTGCAGTCACTTTCGCGACATCGAAGCTACCGGCTTTTTCAACTGCTGCTTTCCATAACCATGGACCTAGGTAGGCTGCTTGTGTTACGTCACCTACCACCGCTTTAGGACCATATTTCGCTTTAAAGGCTTTTACGAATGCAGCATTATTGGGGTTATTCAGGCTTTGGAAATATTTCATTGAAGAGTAGAAGCCCTTCATATTTTCGCCGCCAATCCCCAGCAATTCATCTTCAGTCACTGAAAGGGTAAGCAGTGTCTGTTTGTCGCCTGTTACACCCGCAGCTTTCATTTGTTTGTAGAAGGATACGTTCGAACCGCCCACAACTGCTGCAAAGATGGCATCTGGTTTACGCAGTTTGGTTTTGTTGATGAGGGAGCCGAATTGTGTATGGCCCAATGGATAGTATTCTTCGCCGACCACTTTGCCTTTCAGTACTTTCTCGATGTGGGTACGGGCAATTTTCATGGTGGTGCGCGGCCAGATGTAATCAGAACCAATCAGATAGAAGGTTTTGGCTTTTTTCTCTTTTGCTAGCCAGTTCAGTGCTTCAAGTACCTGTTGAGTTGCTTCCTGACCGGTGTAGATCACGTTTTTAGATTGTTCTAAGCCTTCATAGAAGGTTGGGTAGTAAAGTAGAGAGTTGTTGCGTTCAATAATCGGCAATACGGCTTTACGAGAGGCTGAAGTCCAGCAACCGAAAATTGCAGCAACACGGTCTTTTTCAGACAATTTACGTGCTTTTTCGGCAAAAGTTGGCCAGTCAGATGCACCATCTTCCTGAATAATTTTGATCTGTCGGCCGAGAACACCGCCCTGTTTATTAATCTGTTCAATTGCCAGACGTTCTGCCTGGATTGAACCAGTTTCAGAAATCGCCATGGTGCCGGTTGCTGAATGTAGCTGACCCACATACACAAACTTGTCATCGACTTTAAGTTTGGTGGTATTGACCTTTGCTGTTGCAGGAGCGCTGGCATTGGTTAGTACTGGTGCCAGCAGGAATGGAACAGCAAGTAAACCTGCCAGTAATCCAGATGTCTTTACTTTTGATTTCAAGCTCATGTCGGGCTCCCCTATAGAATTTGATGTGCTGGTGCGCTTAATCATTGGTTTGCGCTTGGTATGGAACTAAGCCTAAGGGGAGTTAAAAAATGAGCATATACGTCACTTTACGTATATACCGTTTAGCTGAATTATTTTTAGATACTAATAGGCTGGGCATAGTTATTGCTTTTAAGAGCAGATATTTAGCTTTATTTGATCTGTATGGACCCAACAGCGAATACCAGTCAGGCACCGCAGCGCGTCATTCATACCCGGCGTAAATACAATACCTGGGTGGTCGATGAAAGTATTGAGGATTACGCCCTGCGCTATGCCCCTAAATCCGTCCGGAAATGGTCACTATGGACAGTGACCAACACGGCGCTTGCGGCCGTCAGTTTCCTGGCAATGGAGGCACTTGGAGCAACCATGCTCTGGCAGTACGGTTTCAGTAATGCTTTCTGGGCACTGGTGGTTGTGGCGATTATCATTTTCCTGACCAGCTGGCCGATTGGTTATTATGCTGCCCGTTATAATGTCGATATTGATTTACTGACCCGTGGTGCCGGATTTGGCTATATTGGCTCCTCCATTACCTCGGTCATTTATGCCAGTTTCACCTTTATCTTTCTCGCCTTTGAAGCCGCTATCATGGCGCTGGCATTGGAGCTAGGCTTAGGGATACCCCTGAGTATTGGCTACCTGATTTCAGCACTGGTGATTTTGCCATTGGTGGTCAAAGGCATTGGCTTCATCAATAAGGTGCAGGCTATCACCCAACCACTCTGGTTATTTCTGCTTTTATTACCATGGTGCTTTGTCTTGGTGAAGCAACCTGATTTGATCAGCAATCTTGCATTGATTGAGGGCGCAAAAAGCCAGAGCGCTGCCTTTAATCTGTCTTTTTTTGGTGCATCCTGCACGGTGCTCTTTGCCTTGATCACCCAGATCGGAGAACAGGCGGATTATCTGCGGTTTTTACCCGATAAAAAACATATTCAGCGTAAATGGAATTGGGCAGTCTTTTTAGGTGGACCAGCTTGGATTCTAGGCGGATTTATCAAGATATTCATGGGTATGCTACTTATGGCGCTGGCAATGCAGTATCTGGTTGCCGATTCCGAACTGAGTAACCCCAATTATCTGTACTGGATTGCCTATCAACAGGTGGTCAATCATCCCGGCATCGCTTTATTTCTGACTGTTCTATTTGTCTGCGTCGCTCAGATCAAGATTAATGTTACCAATGCCTATGCAGGGTCATTGGCTTGGTCGAACTTTTTTGCGCGTCTGACACATAGCCATCCAGGGCGCGTAGTCTGGCTGGTATTCAATATCTTTATCGCTTTGCTGTTGATGGAGCTAGGGGTAATCCATGCGGTGGAGCGTGTACTTGGCTTATATAGTAATGTGGCCCTTGCTTGGATTGGTGCCATTGTTGCGGATCTGGTGATCTGTAAACCACTGGGACTGAGTCCAAAAGGAATTGAATTTCGACGGGCCTATTTATATGACATTAATCCGGTTGGAGTCGGTAGCCTGATCATTGCATCGGTCTTATCCATGCTGTGTTACTGGGGAGTTTTTGGAGAGATTGCCCGGTCCTTGGCCGGCTTTATTGCACTCGGTACGTCGATGTTATGTGTACCGCTAATTGCCTGGTTTACCAAAGGTAAATATTACTTGGCACGTCAAGAAAAGCCTGAGCTGGAACTGGTCGAAACCCAAACCTGTGTAGTCTGTGAGCATGATTATGAAACTGCAGACATGGCCAGTTGTCCAGCCTATAGCAGTCAGATCTGTTCTCTGTGCTGCACGCTTGAAGCACGTTGTCATGACCTGTGTAAGCCGCATGCACGCTGGTCTTCACAGCTCAGAGTTTTTGCAGCCTGGTTCCTGCCGAAATACTGGGTACAACATATTAATACCCGATTGAGTCTGTATATCCTGCTGATTTTCGTCTTAGGCGTGGTGCTGGCAGTCAGTCTGAGCCTGATTTATTTACAGGAGTCTGCCAGCCTGGGTGCTTTGTCACAGCAGCAGGATGCGCTGACAATGCTGTTCGTCAAAATCTATGCCGTACTGTTCCTGCTACTGTGTGTGGCCGCCTGGTGGTTAGTACTGAATGATGAAAGTCGACGTCAGGCACAGCTGGAAAGTAATACCCAGACTCAACTGCTGATAGATGAGATTGAAGCGCATAAAGTTACCGATCGCCAGTTGCAGGATGCCCGCATTCAGGCTGAAAAGGCCAATGAAGCCAAAAGCCGCTATGTGATTGGCATCAGTCATGAATTACGAACACCGTTGAACAGTATTCTCGGTTATAGCCAGCTACTGCAGAAACAGGAAAAACTGTCTGAACAGGGCGAATCTGCCCTGGGTGTGATTAGCCGGAGCGGTCAGCATCTGACTTCTCTAATTGATGGTCTGCTGGATTTGGCACGGATTGAAACTGGTAAGATTTCTTTGGAAAATTCCAATATCGACCTGCCAAAATTTCTTAAACAGATCGTGCATATATTCGAGCCACAGTTTGCCCAAAAGCAGCTGAAGTTTGATGTGGAGATCAGTAGCAAGATTCCACAGTATGTCCGTATTGATAAAAAACGTCTGGAACAGATACTGATTAATCTGTTGGGTAATGCTTTGAAATTTACCCTGGAGGGGGGAGTCAAATTTAAGGTCGATTACCGTTTTCAGACTGCTTATTTTGAAATTCAGGATACCGGTTGTGGGATTGCTGAGTCGGATGTTGAGCGGATCTTCCAGCCTTTTGAACGTGGCCGTAATGTAGTACAGGGCAGCTTTGCCGGCACGGGTTTAGGGCTGCCAATCGTGAAGCTTCTGGTCGATATTCTTGGTGGCGAGCTGACCCTGAGTAGCCAGTTAAAACAGGGTTCAGTGTTTAAAATAAAACTGTATTTACCTTCTAAATCCCTGATCCATCCGATCGCGGATGTTGCCTCTAATACCGTGACCGGTTATACCGGAGAACGCCGTAAAATACTGGTTGTTGATAATGAAGCAACCGACCGTGGCCTGGTTCTGAATTTCCTGAAACCACTGGGTTTTATTTTAGAAGAGGCAGAATCAGGTTTAGCCTGTTTGCGTCAGGTTCCAGAATTTAATCCTGATCTGATTTTGATGGATTTAAGTATGCCTTTACTGGGCGGTTGGGAAACGGCGAAATTGCTGCGCCAGAATAAAATCACCAATGTACCGATTATTATTATTTCCGCAGATGCTAATGAGCGGATGATTAATCCGGAAACGGATGTATTGAATGAAGACTTTTTAGTAAAGCCGGTCGATCTCAATTTATTATTAAACAAGATTGGCGATAAGCTGGGCTTAAGCTGGCTTCATCAGCATGAGCAGCAGACAGAACAAGAACAGCCTTCTGATCAGAAAGCACAGATCTCCACGCTGGTGGTTGAAAGCGAAAATGAATTGAACCCATCCATTTCATTGTTGAATGTGGCAGAGGTGGTCATTCAGTTGGAACAGTATTTAAGTATTGGTTTTATCCGGGGGGCAAAAGATGTCCTGCATGAATGTGGCCAGCACTTTGAACAATATAACGATATATGGCATCAGATTGAGCAGGATTTAAAACAATTTGATTTTAAAAGAGCAATTCAGCGACTTCATGAGCATGCAGATGTGCTGAAGTAGGGGTAAGGTGGACATGTTGGAAAGTATTTTGATTGTGGATGATATACCTGAAAATCTAAGTCTATTGCATGAGAGCCTGGATCAGGCTGGCTATCAGGTACTTGTGGCGACCAATGGATTTGATGCAATTGAAATTGCGCATCGCATTCAACCCGACATGATCCTGCTCGATGGCAGTATGCCGGAAATGGATGGCTTCGAAACCTGCACTCAGCTTAAAGCCAGTCCAGTGACTGAACATATTCCAGTGATCTTTATGACCGGGCTGACTGAAACCGAGCACATTCTTAAAGGCTTTCAGGTCGGTGGGGTAGACTATGTCACCAAGCCTTTAAATATTGATGAAGTTCGGGCACGAGTAAAAACCCATTTGTTACAGGCTCGTTTAATGCATCAGCAGCGACAAATGCTGGATGCAACCGGCAGTGCGATTCTATCGCTGAATCTGGAAGGTGAAATTATCTGGCAGACCCCAATCGTCAGTGAATTACTGAAAAATCATCAGGTGGATGTACAGCATTTTCAGTCCAGTTTGAATCAGTGGCTACAGGACTTGTTCAAGCAGCCAGATCAAGCACATTTACTGCATGGTCAGTATGGTTATGGCCATCAGCAGTTACAGCTTAACCTGCTCACCAAACTGTATGCAGGGCATATCTCTAAACATGTCTTGGTACAGTTGAAAGAGCAGACCCAAATGCCGAGCGCAGAGGAAATCGCGCAGGCTTGTCCCAACCTGACGCCGCGTGAAGCAGAAGTGATGCATTGGGTCACGATGGGGAAGACCAACCGGGATATTGCCGAGATCCTGCAACTCAGCCCACGGACGGTAAACAAGCATCTTGAGCATGTCTTTGAAAAGCTTTATGTAGAAACACGGACGGCTGCGGTATTGCATGTCATGTCAGCTTGTCAGAATCAGGCAGTGGCTTAGTTTTCCCTTAGTATAGGAATCTTTGGAGGATTTACGACCTCACCCTAACCCTCTCCTAGAAGGAGAGGAGACTTAAAATTTTTATTTAGATCTCGGTATTTTCATTCCAGAGGAAATAGCCGCCATACTGACTTGGTCTAAACTCACCACCAATTTCTTTTCCTTGCTCAGTTAGAAGGTGTTTACCATTTTCATTGAGTTTTAGAAAACCTTTCTCTGTCATCTTATCGAGTAAATCAGCTGTTTTAATTTTGTGCTTTGCAGCGAGTTTAGACGTGGTAAGTCTAGAAAAAGTATTACTTTCTTCATCTACCTCAGTTTCTTTAGAACCAGATTCATTTTTCACTTCATCTAGACTAATTCGGACTTCTTCACTGATACGTATAATCCGCTGAGCTTCCTCGTAGGCTTCTTTAAAGACAATATCATCTTCGTATTTGCGAACCAGAATGCCCATCTCATTATTATTGACCTGACTAAACTCATAGAGATTTAAGCTTGAGATAATACATTCAGACTCATTGAGATAGCATTTAGCATGTAGGTTCTTACAGAAACTAAGACGGACATAATCAAGTTTTTGCAGCCATTTAATCTCTTCTGGATGTAGATCGCTCTTCCCATATACGATGCGAATATCAATTTTTAGCCGATCTTTATCTTCTAATAATTCTTTAATTCGATCATTCAAACGCAAGTATGGACTAATCAGGATTAAACGTTCTTTTGCACTCTTAATCAGCTCTTCCAGGAAGAAATTCGTTGCGCTGGTATTTAAAAATTTTGCCATCGTTTCCCTCTAATCTATTTTTATTGTCTGCGGTATATTAAATGATAATTTTTATAAAATTGAAGATTTATTCAACTTTCAAATAAACTCCACTCGCCGACACATTATGACCAAAACCACAACTCATGATGTTAGTTTCTTTTACATGAAGCTGCTGCCCAACTTTTGAATCAAATTTAAAATCCAAATCAATTTTACAGTCATCTGCACGATAGCTGGTTTGAGTTTTCTTAAATGGCATGGTGGTCTGGAATTCACCGATATTCGGTCCATAAATCAGACTGCGAATTCCCATATATAAGCCATTAAATTCTATTGCATAGGACTTTGCAGTACGTTTCACTTCAATAGTATTCCATTGCCCAAAACCCGCGTAACGTACATATTTTCCAGACAGGTGAGAACTTTGCCTTGGGGCAGGAAGCTGTTTCAAGTTGAACTGGCTGTTTTTAGCGTCAGGATAGACAGAAAACCAGGCACGTGCCCATTGCGGTTTGCCTAGTTTGGCATAACTCAGACCAACATTATTAAACGCAGTACTAATTGCGTGCTCGGTAAAAGCAATGCCCCCATCTTCTACATTCATACTGCAAAAGCTTGACCATGCTGCCTGTTGTTCAAACTGTTCAACGGCCTGAGCATACTGTTTCTGATCATAGAATTGCTTGCCAGTGGCTGCATAGCTTTTGACTTTGGCACAGCCAGCCCGTAATTCCTGTTGAAAGGGGGTATCTGAAAAACAAAGAGGACTCAAAGCAGTCAGGGCGATAGCAGCTAAAGATTTATACATGGTTTGCTCAGTTTTAATTCTTATTCTGAATAAAACACACAGCATACTTCAAGTAAATATTGGTCTTGTGATTAGAAGAGATTTCCTTCGATTTTGAAAGTTTCAGGAAACTGATATACATCGCAATTATGTCCGGTACCAATCCGGTCGACCACGGCAAAATCACTGGGTTCCTCTAGTGTCAGCAGGGGATGATGCCAGGTACCTGCCCGGTAATTGACCCCCTGTGTCCCATCTGTAATAAATGCACAAAGCTGAGACAGATCCGGAGTATCTGTATCCAAACTTGGCGCAACGACAATCAGGAACTTTTGTCCCTGCATGGGGATAAAGGCTTGAGAACCATTCGGATGGCGTTCCAGCATGGAGATTTCAAAAGGAATTTGAGTACTTTTAATATTTCTAAAAATACTGATCCCCGCTTTGGCATCTCCCATAATTTCAGTCATCACCAGTGCATGATAACGCTCGGTATGTGCATCGTTGATATGGAAATAGTCATTACCCTGACAGCTGATGACTTCACCAAAACGAGCAAAGTTTTCACTGGTTAATAGCTGAATTTGGATGGTATTTTTCATTCTTTTATATTCCTTTTGCTCGTATTTTTATGACAAGACTTTCTTGATTAATCTCACTATTTTATCCCTGTATATTAAGTAAGCAAGAAGGATACTTTGAGGAAAATGTGAGTAGAAAGTAAATGAGCGGATTTGATCTGTCAGAAGGTAGGGATAAGTTTGGCAGTGAACCCGATTCTGAGATCAGGTCCACTGCCATCTGTTAAAACAGCTGTTCGATTGACCATCCTGTGGAGAGGGAGGGTCAATCGCATTAATCAGCTACCTTTCCCCATAAACGGATACGGCTAATACCGCCATCAGGAATCATATTCACACGGATATGTGAAATCTTTTCATGTGCCAGAATTTCATTGATAAAGCTATGCACATGATCCATCTGCATGGGCTGGGCTTCAAGCAGGAAAGGCCAGAACATACTTTGTGGAATCAGTTGCGGATCAGTCGCATCTTCTATATAGACAGCTTGAATGGAGACTTCTGCTGGATAGTTGCCTTTGAAGTGTGCAGTATCAATATCAATTTTTTCAATTTTTCCAGCTTGGCCTAAAGCCAGAATACACCAGTCAAAACCTGGAGCACGGCGACGTTTGGTTTCCCAGCCATCGCCCATATTGATGCCACGGCCTGGGTTAATCAGGTTACGTGGATGACCAAAGTGCGCATCACTGTAGGCGATCACACGGCCGCCATTTTCCAGTGCCAGCAGATCCAGAGTTTCATTACTGTCTTTTAACTGAATCTGGACCTCCCCATAAACGCGCAGACGGGCTACACCACCATCCGGGTAAATATTTAAACGCAAATGGGTATAAGTGTTTTCTGAAGCAATTTGAAAAATATGATGCTGGCTTGGGCCTAATATACTGTTTGGTAAAATTTGGTGCCATTCAACCTGCTCCAGGTTCTGATCTGGTGCATAGCAGGCTTCAACTGCAGCAGAGGCAGGATAGTTGCCACTAAAAAAAGTGGTATCAATATCCAGTGCACTAATTTTTCCCGCAACACCGAGCTTTACAATTGCCCAGTCATAGCCGGCATGACGCTTGCGGCGGGTTTCCCAACCGTCCATCCATTTACCATGATCATCGAACTTATCTTCGACAAAAATAGGTGCTGTAAATTGGAGCATGCGTTGTGCTTCAGCAAAAAAATCATCTGAACATTGCAATACTTTTGCACCAATACGCTCATCTGCCAGATTAGTAAGTTGCTGTAACTGTGCAGGTATTTCAAAAGCAGGTGCAAACAGGGTCGCCATATCAATCTTCCATTCTAAATTTATTCAACTGTCATTTCTTACAGGCTAAACATAGCCAATGCCCTGTTTTTTCTCCCCAAAACAAGGCAGTTCTTTAAAAAATAATGCACAGCATGTGCCAACTTAAATCTGGGTATTTGAAACTATTCGGAAAATGGCACACTTTTCGCTTTGTCTCCCTGAGATGGATCAACATTTATGAACTTAGGGGGAACAATGAATATCACCATTATTGGCGCCGGGATGGCGGGCTTAACCACAGGCATTGCATTAAAGAAGTTCGGACATCAGGTCAGCATTTATGAGCAGGCCGAACAGATTTTGCCTGTGGGTGCTGCGATTTCTCTCTGGTCCAATGGGGTGAAATGCCTGAATTATTTAGGTTTAACTGATCAGGTCGCCCAACTGGGCGGGCAGATGGATAATCTGGCTTATGTTGATGGTCTGACTGGCGATGTGATGACCCAGTTCAGCCTTTATCCGCTGATTGAAGAAGTAGGACAGCGTCCATATCCGGTCTCTCGTGCCGAATTACAGAATATGCTGATGGATGAATTTGGTCATGCTGATATTCATCTCGGTAAAAAAATGGTGGCGCTCAATGATGATGGACAACAGGTCACCGTTAGCTTTGCAGATGGTTCAGAAATTCAAACAGACTTGCTGGTTGGTGCCGATGGAACCCATTCCATGACCCGCGCTTATGTGCTCGGTGAAACTGTATCGCGTCGATATGCCGGTTATGTGAACTGGAATGGTCTGGTTGAGGTATCGGAAGATTTAGCCCCTGCTGATCAATGGACCACTTTTGTCGGTGAGGGTAAACGTGCTTCACTGATGCCGGTTGCAAATAACCGTTTCTACTTCTTTTTTGATGTGCCCTTGCCAGTAGGGCTAGAGAATGAGCGTAGCCAATATAAAACATTACTCAAAGAATACTTTAAAGACTGGTGTCCTCAGGTTCAAAAGCTGATTGAGGCAATTGATGAGCAGCGTACCAATCGTGTCGAAATTCATGACATCGAACCATTTGCCGATTTTTATAAAGGCAATGTCGTCATTGTCGGCGATGCAGCCCACAGTACAACGCCGGATATTGGTCAAGGCGGTTGCCAGGCGATGGAAGATGCAATCTATCTGGCTCGTGCACTTCAGATCAATACACTGGGATTACAGGACTCATTACGTCGCTATCAGAATAAACGCAATGAACGTGCGAATGAACTGGTGCTGCGTGCGCGTAAGCGCTGTGATGTCACTCATATGAAAGATAAAGAGGTAACAATGGAATGGTATGAAGAATTACGTCGTGAAAATGGCCCACATATTATGAAAGGCATTATTAGCAATATTATCGGTAACCCTTTGGACTGAAACTTGTATGAAAATTCATGATAATAAGCATATAAAATAATAACAATGATTGATCAGCAGAAGGGCGTAAGCCCTTTTTTTTATCTCTGTATTTTCTTGTTGCAGTCAGTTTTTAATATAGAAAAATCTAAAGTGAATTTTGATCCAGGTTCAGCTGAAGCAAGACCAGATCACGCCACTGACCAAATTTTTCTCCCACCTGTGGCATATAACCCGTTTGAATAAAGCCAAGTTTTCGATGCAAATGAATGGAGGCTATATTTTCCGAATCAATTGCTGCCACCATGATATGTATGCCCTGCCTGCTGGCAATTTCCATTAAGCGCAATAACAACTGTTTTCCTATCCCTTGACCAGTGTAGTCAGGATGGAGAAAGACCGCATGTTCAATTGTTTTAGAGAAACCCTGAATACTACGGAACTCATCATAATTGGCATAGCCAATGACTTTAGCTGTAGGCTGATGTTCTGCAACGAGTACCGGATAGTTCTGATCTTGAAGGGTTTTGAACCAGGCCTGTATATCTGACCATGCCATCGCAGTATGGTTCCAGGTGGCAGTACCGTTGATAATCTCCTGATTATAAATATTAAGGATACTTTCAAGGTCGTCTATATTGGCTGTACGGATCTGAACTGCACTCATTGAACCACCTACTGATTAAGTTAAATTAAAGAAATAAAAAAAAGCAGAACCGAAGTTCTGCTTTTAAGATAACATCTCTTAGAAGTGATACTTCACAAGAGCGCTGACATCGTGTTGATCTAAACCTTTAATGGCATATTTGTTATTCCAGACAGAATGCTCAATACCAAGGTAAAGTTTAGTCTCAGGAGAAATGTGTTTGCCTACATTCCATTTGTACTGAGATGTCCAGTTCAATTCACTTGCGTGACCATTTTTCTCAGCAGTTGACCAATCCAGGAAAGCATCTGCCAGGAATTCTTCAGAACCGATTTTAAATGGCACTGCATAAGTGATGGTCATTTGATAATCATCTGGTGTGTCATCGTTGTCAGCTTTGTAGAAATTGATATTCGCATAACTTGTGTATGGAATATCAAGTGCAAAACCAATACCATATAAATAGTTGTTAAAGTCAGTATTAGCGCTAGCGCTGCCTTCCCAAGTTGTCGCGATAAGAACGTCTTTAATTGGACCCAATTCAAGTTTTTGACCTGTTACAGCGCCCAGGCTTAAACGTGGTGCAACTTCGAAATAGGTTTCATTACCAAAGTCAGTATTACTACGGTCAGCAAAAGCAAAAAAATCGCCATACTTAAGACCTGCTGCATATTCAGCAGTAATCGTGGTCTGTTTGTTGTCATCACCTGCAAAAGGGACAGCATAGTTTTCACCATACAGACCTGTTAAGCTAAAGTCTTGCCAGATAGGTGCTGCTTGAGTAACAGCCGCAGTAGAAGCCAATGCACAAAGTGCTACGATTTGTTTAAGTTTCATTTAAAATCTCTCCCCCAAGAAAGCAGATAAAGCATACAGATTAATAAGTAAAAATAAAGTGAAAATTGACCGGTAACTGAAATTTATATGCAATATTCCGACCAACTTTTTTAACCCAGGTTTAGTGGTGGCTATCTACTGCCGGTTCAGCATTGGCCAAAGTCTTAGTCTTAAACCAGTTTAAATGGTTGAATAAGATATTCAGTAAAATGGCCATTAAACAGGTTGAACTAATACCAGAGTGGAATAAAGTTTGAACCCATTTTGGAAAATCTGCATAAAAACTATGATCAATAATAGGCACCATGCCGGCAGCGATTGACGTTGCTACAATGATCAGGTTCTTTTGCTCGTTATAGTCAATCTTCGCTAAGGTACGAATACCACTGGCTGCAACTGTTCCAAATAACACCAAGCCTGCACCCCCCAGCACCGGTACGGGAATAGACGCAATTAAACGGCCCATAATTGGTAGCAAGCCCAGTACCACCAGAATAATGCCGCCTGCGGTCACAACAAAACGACTCTTAACTCCAGTAATCGCTACCAGTCCAACATTCTGTGCAAAAGCACTTTGCATAAACGAACCGAAGATAGGGGCTGCGGCACTCGATAGCATGTCCGCACGCAAGCCATCAGAAATACGGTCAGCATCGACTTTGGTGCCAACAATTTCACCAACTGCAATAATATCAGCCGTGGTTTCAGTCATGATTACCAAAGTCACAATCAACATGGAAAGAATAGCTGTCAGTTCAAAAGTAGGCATGCCAAAAGCAAAAAAACTTGGGAATTGTAACCATGCACCATCTGCCACTTTAGAAAAGTCACCAAAACCGATTAAACCTGCAATTATGCTTCCTAATACAATAGATAGCAGAATGGACAAACGACGTACTGTGGCATTGCGGGATAAATTTAGCAAAATCACAATAGCTAAGGTCATTAGCGCCAAGCTAACATTTTCTGCGCTACCCCAGTTTTCAGCATTTTTGTTGCCACCCATCATCCAGCGTACTGCAACTGGCAGTAAGGACAGACCAATGATGGTGATCACACAGCCAGTGACTACCGGTGGGAAAAACCGGATAATTCTAGAGAAATAGGGTGCCAGGAAGAAACCGATCAGACCAGAGACAATTACAGCGCCATAGACTGCCTGCAATCCTCCTCCGGTGGTCACGATCGCCACCATAGTGGCTACGCCAGCAAAAGATACCCCTTGTACCAAAGGCAAACGAGCACCGACATATTTTACGCCTGCTGTTTGTAAAATCGTTGCCAGGCCACCTACAAATAGTGCTGCGGCAATCAACAGACCGATTTCCATACCACTCAGGCCTGCAGCAGTACCCACAATCAGGGGTGGGGCAATAATACCGCCATACATGGTCAATACATGCTGCAAGCCATAAGCCGCACTTTTTCCAACCCCTAAAAATTCGTGTTCGGGTGAGACAGTTTTTTCTTGTTCTGACATATAAAATCCTTCTCTATTCTGAATAATGAGCGGGCTAACTTAACTACCGCGATAGGTCGAATAAGCAAAAGGGCTGATGAGTAATGGAATGTGATAATGCTGAGCAGCATCTAAAATGCTGAAATGGATCACAGCCTTTGGAAAAAAGGTAGCCAGGCCTTGGGCATCAAAATAGGCTTTGGTCGCAAACTCGATGCAGTAGTCACCGGCATGAATACTGTCTAAGCCAAAATCCGGTACCAGTACCCGGCCATCATTATTGGTGCTAGCAGTCGCCAATACCTGACCTGTGGCATCCATTAATTTGACTTCAACATCGGCTGCAGGTTTACCCAGATGAGTATCAAGAATATGGGTGCTGATCATGAATCAATCTCCTGTGCCAGACGTAACAAAGCAATTTCTAAAAGTTGCTGATGAACAATACGCTTTTCAGTATCCAGGTCATTCACCAGGCGGTAATTCAATGCTGTCAGAATCTCTTCGCTACTACGACCTGCTGCGCGAATCAGGAAGATGAAATCAAATTTTTTCTCATAGGCCAGATTGCCTTTTAGCAAAGCGGCTTGAGTTTCTTCATCTTGTGAAATCGAGGCCTGTTCCCGTTCGGAAAAACCTTCTTCTTTGGCGGTTAAAGCAGTCTGTGCCTGCTTTTCACCAATCCGAGGATGGGTTGCGAGCGCCTTGTAAATTTCTTCCCAAGTCCAGGTCTGTGCCTGTCTTTTGGCAGCTTCGAGCAGCTCATCGCATGAAGTAAAAGGTCGTTGCTGTTTTAATTCTTTAGCCCAACGGTCAATATGCACACACTGCTTGAGCAGCAGTTCAATATCGCTGTCAGATGCCTGGTTAAATTCAGTTAATTGCATAATTAAAGTTTGTTATCCATATTTCTCACTGGAAATTGCAATAACAATGCCAAATTGTTGAAAATCGCCTAATAGGGGGGCAACCAAAAGGTCAAAATAAAAAAAGAGAGCATGAGGCTCTCTTTGGATGATTTGAGTGAATGATTAATCTTGGTGCGCAGGAAAATGATGCGTATACCAATGCTGTGCAATATCGTTGCGACGACAGATCCATACTTTGTCATGGCTCTGTACATAATCCATAAAGCGCTGCAAGGCTTTGAAGCGTCCCGGACGTCCGAGCAGGCGACAGTGCATGCCAATTGACATCATTTTTGGTGCAGTTTCCCCTTCACTGTAGAGCACATCAAAGGCATCTTTTAAATATTGGTAAAATTGCTCACCTGAATTGAAACCACCCGGAGAGCTAAACTTCATATCATTGCACTCTAATGTATAGGGGATGATCAAATGAGAGCGTTTTTGACCATTTGGTTCAGTTAAGGTGCTCCAAAATGGGAGGTCATCACCATAATAATCAGAGTCATATTTAATCTGAGAAAATTCAGCTAATAATTGACGTGTATTGGGACTATCGCGTCCGGTATACCAGCCAATTGGCGTTTCACCAAAGAGTTCAGTCAGCACACTTAAGGCCTGATCCATATGCTGACGTTCAATTTCAATCTCCATATCCTGATAATGCAACCAGCGCTGACCATGTGAGACCACATCATAATCAGCCGCCTTAATGGCCTCGACGATATAAGGATTACGAGCCAGTGCCATACCGACTCCAAAAATTGTCATAGGCCAGCCACGTTTTTGAAACTCCTCATGAATACGCCAAAAACCAGCACGTGAGCCATATTCATACATTGAATCCATGGAGCGATGTACTGCTGGAAAACTGGCAGCCCCCACGATTTCGGACAGAAACTGCTCGGAACCGCTATCACCATGTTCAACATGATTTTCACCGCCTTCTTCATAGTTCAATACAAACTGTACCGCGATCCGGGCAGCATTGGGCCACTGTGCAGGGGGTGGTTTGCCGTGATAGCCGATTAAATCGCGTGAATATTCTTGCTTTTGTATCGTTTCAATCAATTGTTTTCCGCGTAAGTAAGCAGTAGTCACTATTGGTTGTCCTTTTGCTAAAAAAATCAAAATATCACTTGCATATTTTTAAGAGAGGACCGATATTCAAGGTATAAGGACACGGTTCTGCAGACTCAAAAATGTGTTCATCATTCAATGTGGAGGGTTAATCCAAAACGATTTGAAGAAGTGAAATGCAATACAAAACAGCAAGCTACAAACGTGCCAAGATAAAAAATCTGCACTAAAAAGTTACAATGATTTGAGGATGGTATTTTATGAACATTGAACTCCGTACCGATAAAAATATTCGCAATAGTGATCGTCTAATTACTTACGTTCGTACCGAATTAAATCAGGAATTCCAGCGCCACAGTGAGCGTATTACCCATTTCTCCGTGCATCTTAGTGATGAAAATGCCGCAAAAGGTGGCGATGATGATATTCGCTGCATGATCGAAGCACGTCCTGCTGGCTTGAAGCCAATTGTGGTCAACCATCATGGTCACAATATTGATACCGCAATTCGTGGGGCCATTGATCGTTTAAAACGCAGCCTGGAACATGTAATTGAGAAAAAAGACAATGTGCGTGGTAATCCGCTAAAACTTGCCGAAGAAATGGTTACAGATATAGAAGAATAAAAAGTTTGCAGATGAAAAAGGCCCCTACGGGGCTTTTTTCAATTTTAGATAAAATAAACGAATGAGAATAAAACAAATCCTGCTTTATTCGGCATAATAGTCGAAAACGAATTGAAGTGAGCTCCATCATGTTAACTGCGCAACAACAGCTTTTTGTGCAAGCACTCGAAGAACTGGATCTGAATCAGGTGAAAAAGCTCCTGGCAGATGGACTCAACCCAAATTTTATTGATATGGAAAAAGGCCCGGTCATTTCTGTCTGGTCAGATGGTCTGTTCAAGTGGTGGGAAGAAGTTTGTGAGGCTTATGAAGCAGGCAATGTTCTATCTAACGAAGAAAAACAACAGAAGCTTCAAGTGCATCTTGATATTCTGGATGCCCTGATTGCAGCCAAAGTGAATCTGCACCTGTGGGATGCCGAAGAAATTTATGGTCCACTTTGGGACGCTGCCAGTGCTGCCTGTGTACCTGCCGTACAACGTTTACTGGATGAAAATGTCGATCCAAATACCCGGGATGAAGACGGTCTGACGATTCTATCTTCAATCTGTGATCTGTTCTTTGACTGTGACTTTGATGAAGTTAACTGGGCAGAAGCACTGGAAGAAGAAAAGCAGACACTGGAACTGCTGCGTAGCCGTGGCGCGAAGATGTCCAAAGAACTCGGTTAAGACTTAAAAAGAAAGAGTAGCAATCTATGACAACATTAAAGACATTGGGTTTTGTGGCACTGGCAAGTGTGAGCGCGCAGGTATTTGCTGCAGATTTTGCTTTCGACCGTCCAGGCACGGGGTTTAGCACGACGACGATACCAGTAGGGCAGTTAGCCTGGGAACAGGGCCTGCCTTCTGCCAGCTATGTTGAATCAGGCAATGACTATAGCACCACACTCAATGCTGATATGTTGTTGCGTACCGGTTTAAGTGACAGCCTGGAATTACAACTGGGCTGGCAGGGTCCATCTTGGTCTAAAAGTAAAATAGATGGTATTAAATCAGAAGATGATGGTCTCGGTGATGTCAGTATTGGTCTGAAGAAAGCTATTGATCTGGATGATGAGCGACTTTCAATGGCCTTACTGGCTGAAGCACTGATTGCGACAGGTAATCCAGGCTTTAGTAATGAAGAAGATATTTATAGTTTAAGTTCAGCTGTGGCTTATCAATATAATGATCTGGTCAATACTTCAATTACCATGCGCTATGAATGGCAGGATGATCAGTGGGCCATCCAGGCCGTACCGACACTGGAATATAAAATTACTGACAAATGGTCAGGCTTCTCGGAATTTGTCTATCGTAAGGCTGAAAGCCAAGATTATGAATATGGGCTGGGTACAGGCGTAATGTATGCCCTGAATGATCGTGTTCAGCTGGATGCCAGCGTGGGCGTGGATCTGAATGGTACTGATAAGAGTTATACCTCAGGTCTGGGCGTAGCCTTCCTGTTCTAGGAGTTTTGACCAGTCGTCATGGATGCCGAAAAACTGAAAGCCTGGAGTAGATCTGGCTGCCGAATCCTGTTCGGGAGCCTGCTGCTAAGTTGTGCAGTACAGGCGCAAGCACCTTTATTGTCGCCTGATCAGGCTTTTCCATTTACGGTGGTTTCCAGCAGTCCGCAGCAGGCGGAACTCAGCTGGGAAATTCCAGACAACTATTATATCTATCAGCATATGGTGGAAGTTCAGCAGGGTGGCCAAATACTGCAACTGGATTTGCCACCTGCTGAAGACCTGCATGATGATAATTACGGTCAGACTCAGGTTTACTATCAACAATTACAGTTCAATATTCCGACACAAGCCTTGCAAACCTATCAGGTGACCTGGCAAGGTTGTGCCAAAGATCGGCTCTGCTATCCGCCACAAACGGTTGAATTTAAGACTGATCTATCCGGCTTGGTACAGTATCAGCCTACAGAAGGCGGTTCTAAACGGTTACTTGATCTGAGTAATTCATCAGACCAGAAAAATACTATTCTGAATAATAGTTCTGAATCTGTCGAGGTGAGTACATTAGATAATAAGGATGGCTCCAGCTTTGCTGCCAAAGACCAGAAATGGTCTGAACAACTGGCAGAAAGTTCATTAGGCTATGGCCTGTTGCTGTTTTTTGGCTTAGGTATGCTGCTGGCTTTCACGCCTTGTTCCTTGCCAATGTTACCGATCTTGACCTCACTGATTGTGCGGGATCGACGCGGAATGCAGGCCTGGATGGTTGCCTTGTGCTTTGTCACCAGTATGGCTCTGGTCTATGCAGTACTAGGCTTGATTGCTTCTTCTGCCGGACTGAATTTCCAGCGCTGGCTACAGCAGCCCGCTACTTTAATTGCCTTTAGCTTATTATTTGTGGCTTTTGCCCTCAACCTGTTTGGTCTGTTTGAAATCAAGTTGCCACAGCGTTTGGTACATCGACTGGATCAGGTTCAAGCCATGCAACAGGGCGGGACTCTGGTCAGTGCCAGTATTATGGGCATGGTGTCAGCACTGTTGGTGGGTCCTTGTATGACAGCACCGCTGGCAGGGGCATTACTGTTTATTTCTCAAACCCAAAGTCAGTGGCAGGGTGCTTTGCTTCTATTTACCTTAGGCTTTGGTATGGGAACTCCTTTGCTACTAGCCAGTGTTCTCGGTTCGCGTATATTGCCTAGAGCGGGACATTGGATGAATCAAGTTAAGGTTCTGTTTGCCTTTATCATGCTGGCGCTGGCATTGTATTTTATTCGCCCCCTGATTTCAGAAGCAGCACTACAGTGGCTCTCTCTTGGGTTGGGCTTAAGCTTTGTGGCCTACATATTGGCACGGCTGTTCTGGAAAAATAGCGGACTGCGATGGTTGTATATTATCTGCCTGGCAACGGCAGTGCCGTATATTATTTATAGTCAGTATCAGCACAGTCAGCGCTTCTTTGTTGAAACTGCTCAGCAACAGGCGACTTGGCATATCGCAGCGACTGCTGCTGATTTTGAGCAGTTACTGGCTACAGTACCAAAAGGGCAGCGAGTTATTATCGATGTCTATGCCGACTGGTGTGTGGCCTGTCAGCCTATCGAACACCGGGTGCTAAAATCAGCTCAGGTACAGCAGGCTTTGGCGCCGTATTTTCTGATCAAACTGGATCTCAGTCATTATGATGTAACGCATCAAGCACTGTTAAATCAGTGGGAAATTCTGGGTCCACCGACATATCTCTTCTTGAATGATCAGCAACAGGAAATTCGTGGCTTGCGTTTGACTGGGGCTTTTACTGAAGCTGAATTATTAGAACAAATAGAACGTTTTGTTCAAGCGCAATAAAATAATTTTATGCAGTATGCAATTATGGAAAAGTCAATTAAATCACGAATGATGCAGTTGCATCCCGCCATCAAGTGTAGTGTTATAAGCTTTAACCAGATTACGACCACTCGCTTTGGCTTGATACAGGGCTTTATCTGCCTGACTCAATAACTGTTGTGGGCGAAGTTCTGGACTAGATAATGCAATACCAAAACTTGCAGTGACATGAATGCGCTGACCATCATCACTATAAATTTCCAGCTGCTGAATTGCAGCACGGCAACGTTCTGCAACCTGACGCGCCTTTTCCAGATTGGAATTTTTCAGGATCAAAATAAATTCTTCACCACCAAAACGGCCAACCACATCACTTTCACGTAGCAGCAAGGTGAGCACCTCACTGACCCGGATCAGGGTTTCATCACCTTTATGATGCCCATAATAATCATTAATTCTCTTGAAATGATCCAGATCTAACAAAACTAAGGCATAACTTTCCAGTTTCACGCTATTCAGTTTATCCAGACATTGATTGATACTACGTCGGTTAAACAGATTGGTTAATGGGTCAATCTGGCTTAGGTGCTGAATCAGTTTTTCACGGTGTCGCCACTGGCTGAGCAGGATTTCAAACAGCATCATACAGATAGTCAGAATAGGCAGAATAAAATACAACATGGATACCAGCCAGAAACCGTTATAGAACAGTTTGCCTGGAATGGTAAAAAGTGGTGAATAAGTAAGCTGACCGGTATAGCTCAAATAACCGCAAATACTGAGAAAAATTGAAGCTGGAATCAGCATGCTATATACCAGCGTTCGAGAAAACAGGACCAGCCCTACTGTAATCAGGCTCACATAGGCAATCATGGCCACTGGACTGACGACACCAACAATATAGGCATCACGGCAAAGGGAAACCACAAAGATGCCGACTGAGATATAGGGCAGATAACGTTCGACGCGGGTGTTATTTCGAAATTTATAACAGGGATAAATCAGGCAAAGCAGAATCAGTAAAAACAGGCTATTGAGGATAATCTGCATTTTTGCCACGCTTATATCCACATATTGCCAATATTCAGGACTGAGTAAAACAAAGATATCCCAAAGCATCCAGCTGAGATGGATACCACAGCCAAGTACAAGCATGAGGATACATTTTTTCAGTATCCCCCAATTCATCACCACTTCTTCTTCAACCAGATACTTGGTAATTTTATACTTGAAAATAGCTTGCAGAGCAGGCGAAATACGCTTCATACAAGGCTGTGTCCTATAATGACCATTCTAAATTATAAATATCGTAATAAATAAAATGTTTTATTTCTTGGGCTTAAGATAACATGAATATACTGCGAAAGAGAACGGTTATATTTTGTACAGCTGGGTCATTTTAGTAAAGTTTGAAATTTAGATCGTTGTAACATGCAAAAAGATTACAGGATGGGCAGGTCACAGTGATGTGTCTGGCTTTTTAAATATTTACCAAATAGAAAATTTTCCCGCACCATCCTGAAAATTGAAAAATATAAAAGCTGGGCATTTAGTCCTGATCCAGACGGTGTGCGAAGTCGGCCAAATCAGCCAGAGATTGTCGGGCTTCATCAAACCAGGCGCTAAACATCTGAAAATTGTGCCACATACCTGTATATAGCTTGAACTCTACTTCAACCCCTGCTGCGAGGGCCTTATCGCGGAGACGCTGCGCATCATCCAGCAAAATTTCCTTGGAACCGACCTGAATATGCATGGGTGGCAGACCAGTTAAGTCGGCAAAATAAGGTGATACTTCAGGATTGCCATGCTCGATTGACGAAGGTACATAGTATTGAATGCCACTTTCTAATGTTTCAATGGATAACAGGGCATCATGTACCTGATTGTAGCGCAAGGATTCACTGGTCAGGGTCAGATCAACAAAGGGAGAAAGCAGGATCAAACCACTGGGCTGAGGGAGTTCCAGTTTCTGAATTTTTAGGGCTAGCGCCAATGCCAGATTTGCCCCACAAGAATCTCCAGAGAGAATGATATCTTTGGCTTGCACGCCTTGATCTAACAGTTGCATATACACATTGAAAACGGCATCCAGTGCGGCTGGATAAGGTGCTTCAGGAGCAAGTGGATAATCTACATGCAGCACCTGCATTTGGGTACGGGCAGCAATCTGGCTCATAAAAGCACGATGGGTCTTCATTGAACCCAAATAAAAAGCACCCCCATGAATATGGAAAATCAGCTGGGTAGCTTCTTGTTGAGGCTTGATTTCTTCTGCATTCAGGCCTGCCAGTTTTAAGGATCGTATTTCAACATTTTTGTCTACAGGAAAAAGTTTGCAGAACTGTTCAAGGGCTTTTCTAAGCGCAGCAGGCGGGAGATTAAACTGGCTGGGTTTACGGATGGAAGTCTTTAAAATCGTTTCTGTAATTAACTGTTTCGTAAGGGGACTAATCTTCATTTTCTTTCCATCTTTTTATGTTTTCATTGGTCTGGTATGTTATTTACCAACAATATTTACAAGGTTACACTAGATAGTCACATCCAGAAATTGAAAAATTGTTGTGACTTAATTAATACTACAACGGTCTACTCACAGACTTAGGGAAAGAAACAAAAATGAAAAAAATCGCGCTTATGTTAGGACTACTGGGTTTAAGTGCATTGGCGAATGCCGCAGATCCTTTAAACGGAACAGTCTGGAAAACAATTGATGACAAAACCAATCAGCCAAAGGCGATTGTAAAATTTACTGAACAAAGCAATGGGACGTTAAGTGCCAGCATTCAGAAGGTTTTGACCAAAGGTGAAGAAAATGCCTGCACAAAATGTGAAGGTCCATATCACAACAAATCTCTGAAAGGCCTGACCATTGTTAAAGGTCTGAAAAATGTTGGCGGTACCAACTATGAAAGTGGTTCGATTCTTGATCCACAATCAGGTAAGACTTATAAGCTAAAAGGTAACTTGGCTGATGGTGGCAAGAAGCTGCAACTACGTGGCTTTATTGGTGTAGCTGCGCTGGGCCGTAACCAGACCTGGATTCGTGCGAACTGATTCTGAGTCTGAGACTGTTAAAGCCTGACGATTGTCAGGCTTTTTTATGGCTATAAATCGGTTGCTATATTGAACTTTATTATCAGTTCGCTTTAATTATTCAACGCACGATAGGCAGTTTCATCAAAACCCGCGATCAAACCTGAACCAGTTGCCAGAATTGGACGTTTAATCAGACTGGTATGAGTCATTAAGGCAACAAGCAGATTTTCTTCATTTGCCAAAGCGGTTTGCTGCTCTTCTTCACTGAGTTTGCGCCAGGTGGTACCTTTTTTATTCAGCACAACTTCCTGACCCAATGTATCCAGCCAGGTCTTTAAAGTTTCAGCATCGATTCCCTGTTTTTTATAGTCATGAAACTCATAGCTCAAACCCAGTTCACCTAGCAGATCAAATGCTTTCTTCATTGAATTACAGTTTTTAATTCCATAGATCTTCAACATGATCATCACCCATCTAAATTTTACTGTAGCTTAGCGAACTTTAATGATTACAACCATGAGTAGGAAACAAAACTCAAGTAAAAAATGAGATAAAAATAGATACATAGCAGATACAGGAATGTCATGAAATTGACATCTGATTTGTGCAAAATAGTGATAAAGATAAGGACGCAGAATAAAAAGAAATGAGAAGCTGATAATGTTATAGAGGCGCTAAAATGAGAAAACCCGCATCTAATCATCCTGATTATGCGGGTCTCATCTCAACGTCCGATGTCACATCCATGCAAAACAAGCTAAATCTTGTAGTCTGTTTTATTTCTTCCTACGGCTTCCTGTCCTTTTGTTGTCATCCTGACATGTCCTTGTGCCGTGTAAATATAATGCTCTGTATTTAGCCCTAAAAATAGCTGTTAATACGTCTTGTTATGTAAGTGATTAACACCAACTCAGTGAACAATTGTTCACTGAATTTATCTATTGGATTAAAGTTTGTAGTCAATAATTACTGGAGCATGGTCACTAAACCATTCATCCTTATACACCCAGGCATTTACGGTACGCTCTTTCCAGTCGGGTGAACAGGCTTGATAATCAATTCGCCAGCCTACGTTTTTGGCACGGGCCTGGCCGCGATTCGACCACCATGAGTATAGCTCAGCTTCTTTGCGTACTTCACGGAAAGTGTCGACATAGCCCAGATCATCATAGATGTGATCCAGCCAGGCGCGTTCATGTGGCAAGCAACCCGAGGCTTTCTGGTTACCTGACCAATTTTTAATGTCGATGCGTTTATGCACGATATTGTAGTCACCGCAGACAATCACCGATTTATTTTCATCGCGCCATTGTTTCAGGATCTTTTTATATTCATCCAAGAAATGATCTTTACGTGCCTGTGCTTCATCACCCGATGAACCGGATGGCAGATACAGCGAACAGATATGTGCAGTTTTATCTAAACCTAAGTCAAATTCGGCAGCAATAAAACGGCCTTGTGAATCGGCCAGTTCAAAACCCAGGCCATCAGTTAAAGATACAAAAGGCAGACGGCTATAAATGGCCGTACCGGCATAACCCGGACGCTCGGCAGGAAACAGGTGCGTGTACCAGCCTTCAGGCTTGAATTTGTCCGTCCACTGCGCATGCGTGATCCGGCTTTCCTGCATGCAAATCACGTCGGCATCAGACTGTTCTATCCATTCCAATAGACCTTTGGTGACAGATGAACGTAAGCCGTTGACATTAATTGAAACGACACGAAGAATTTTTTGATCACCTGGATAGCTACTCTTTGGTATCATGCGCAAGTCTTACCTTAATTAATGGATTTAGGAGCACCTCATGTCAACGCCAGCTCAGTTTAACTCGCAAGCTTTTATCGAACTCGCATTATCACGCGGTGTGCTTAAATTTGGTGAGTTTACTTTAAAATCAGGTCGTGTGAGTCCTTATTTTTTCAACGCAGGTTTGCTGAATGATGGCGAAGCGTTGACTGGCCTGGCATCTGGCTATGCAGCAAAACTGACTGAATGTGACAATGTTGAATTGATCTTTGGTCCTGCCTATAAAGGCATTCCTTTTGTGGCGGCAACCGCAGTTGCATTGTCGCAAAATCATGGCGTGAGTGTGCCTTGGGGCTTTAACCGCAAAGAAGCCAAAGATCATGGCGAAGGTGGTGTACTTGTTGGTGCTGCTGTAGAAGGTAAAAAAGTCTGGATCATTGATGATGTGATTACAGCAGGTACTGCAATTCGTGAAGTGGTCACTATTCTGAAAAATGCCGGTGCGCAAATCGCGGGTGTGCTGGTCGCATTAGACCGTCAGGAAAAAGGTCAGGGTGAGCTTTCTGCGATTCAGGAAGTACAAAAAGAACTGGAAATTCCGGTGCATGCACTGATTACCATGAAAGACTTAATGGATTACTTGGATACTAAAGGTGACAAAGAAGCGTTAGCAAAAATGGAAGATTACCGTGTTAAATACGGAATCTAAGCCTAGATTGGCATAGAAGAGGAAGCTTGTGCTTCCTTTTTTTATAGATACTCGATTTTCTAAGTATTTGAAATTTATTATCTCTGTCTATTTTTGTAAGCATTGGCTTACATTAATTCCAGCATTTTGCAGCTGTTTTGAATGGTGGAAATTTCCTATGATAGCTTTAACAGGAACAGGACGTTCCGCACAAGAATAACAATAGATAAATACAAGGAAAGTAAGGTACGACAGGAGTTATACCAAGCGAATCCATACGGAAAACCCCTAGCAGGATACCAGGGGTTTTTCATTTCTATTTCTTTATAGAGCAACGCTTAGAACAGCAATGATTTAGAAACATGATTCTTAAAAATTCACTGTTGATGAGCTAAACAGAGAAGCAGAAAATCTTTCACCAAAATTATAAATCTTCAGTGCTAAAAAAAGCACCTAAAGGTACTTTTTTTTATTGCTGGGCTAAATTATAGCGCAACGATATTGATCGCATTTGGACCTTTTTGACCATCAACCACGCTAAAAGAAACGCGTTGACCTTCAAACAAAGTTTTGAAACCAGAACTGCTGATTTCTTTAAAGTGTGCAAAAACGTCAGGACCTGATTCTTGTTGAATAAAACCAAAACCTTTAGTTTCGTTAAACCATTTTACTGTACCGGTAACTGTAGTAGATATAATATAACCTGTTAAATTTTAATAATTTTAGTCATAGAAATGACTATGGATAACTTGGAAAAACAACAAGAATTGAAATAAAGATCTGAAAAAACTGAGGATTATAAATAATACTGCGGCACTTAAAGAAGCTTAACTAAACAACGCTTTTTTTCTAGTTAAAGACAGCATAGCCTAAATCAGAAAATATTCAATTTTTTTATATTTATTATTTATTTTTCTTATAAAAGTGGCTCAATTCTTCTTTTTTAAAGAATTTCAAGCTGGTTTGCTTGAACTTTATCAGTTGTATTTGAGCTTTAACGAAGCTAAACAATAAATACACGTTGTGTTTACGTTACTTTATGTTAATCAGAATCGTTCAGTACTCAGCAAGATTTTACTAAGTCAGTGTATTTTATAACTTTGGGTAAATTAACATTTGTAGCTTTAAGATAGTTATCGTCATTGCTCATGTATAAAAATCCACCTATATTAAAATTCAATTGGAAAAATTAACTATAAGAATTTCTTAATTTTAATTTAAAACCAAATACGAGTGAGTCTCATGGATTACTGGAACAGTGTGTTACTTATATCCATCATCACCATGGTTGGACTGGCCATGATCATCCTGTTCGTCGGATGTAAAATGTGGAAGAACTTGGTGGTCACTTTACTGATTGCCACCTTGATTGGATTTCTGATTGTATGTGTGATCAATTTTATTTTTGGCGATCGTCTTCAATTTCTATGGGGTGCCTCTGAGACTGGCGATAGTAATTTTATGTTGGAAATGGGGCTGATGAGCCTGTTAATTGGCGGCGTGAGTACCTTCATCATTATGTTAGGCACTTTGGTGGCTAAAAGTAACAGTAGAAATCAAGGCGATGAAGACTAGTTTTTCGCAAAATAACAAGTGTCTTAATGAGCGGGAAAGTGCAGAAAAGCATTGCATGTACAGTTCATAGGATTAAAAAATCTTCCTCAGCCAAATATATAGTGTCATAGCGCTACGGGACATGAATGGAGCTTCATATCCCGTAGCTGCATAATTTTCTGTATCAAAAATTTAGAACATTATTCTTAGACCTGCACCATAGATCCAGCCTTTTTCTGAATCTGAACTTTGCTGCCAGGCTGTCTGTTGGTTGCCTTTACTATATTCATAACCGACTTCCAGATAAGGCATGAGCTTTTTGCTCAGTTCATAGCGTGTTTCCAGGCCCAAGGTCGCATGACTAAGACCGGTTTTTTTCGCATTAGCTGCCTGATCATTCAGGATGACATCCAGTTCGACAAAGGGTTGCATAATCAGTTTCTGAGTCAGTAACAGGTCACGCTCTGTTTCCAGTTTTAATCCGACAAAGTCATCTTCACCGACATAGACATGAGCATCCGTTTCGAAAAAGTAGGGGGCCAGGCCATGCAGGCCAAATACTGCATCGAAGCGCTCGTTCTGCCGTTGTGTAGCAGGCTCGGCTAAATTTTCCTGTCGATAGCGCACCCCGGTCTGCACATCCCAAAAATCGGAAATATTGCGGCTATACAACACTTTGGCATCATATTCGGCCTGATGGGATTCATGTTTGTCGGCTTCTAACTTGAGGAAGATTTTATTTTCATCCGTGCCGACTCTCGCCTGGTTCTTGGACTTGAATGCTCCATTTCTCTCTGAACTATGCTGCCATTTCTGGTCCAGAATAATCTGGCTATAAATCTGTGCACCATGTTCTTTACGATGATCATGTTCGCTGGCAGAACTGACTGAATTTTGTGGCGTGCTCAGCACCTGCTGTTGATGCAATAACTTTGGTGGCGGTTGATAGGATGAGGCATCTGCTGTTCCAGTATGCTGTGAGTGGTTATAAGCCATGTTTTGCATGGCATGATGTCCGCTATGATGCTGATGTTCAGCATGGCTTGTATGATCGCTAGAAGCTGCCGCAAAAATACTCAGACTGCTTAGGGTAAGCGCACTGCTGAGCACTGACTTTACAAAAAGATTAGTGATGTGCATGGCTTTCTCCTTGAGCAGCTGCTGGTTTTGAAGGCATTTTTTGTGAAGAAGGGTGAGATGTTTGATCTTCATCTACATGTGCCACAATCAGCTTGTTCATCATGCCGGCACTCATGTGATAGAGCAGATGGCAGTGAATCGCCCATTCTCCCAGTTCGTCTGCTGTGAGCAAGGTCGTGACCGTTTTCCCGGGCGGCACAATCACGGTGTGTTTATTTGGCATATTTGCAGCAGACTGACCATTTTCCAGCTGCATAAACATGCCATGCAAATGCATCGGATGGGCCATCATGCTGTCATTGATAAATTTCAGCCGGATCCGCTCGCCATATTTCACTTGAAGTGGCTCGGCATCACTGAATTTTTTACCATTCATGGTCCAGATGTAGCGCTCCATGGTTCCACCTAGACGAATCACCAGTTCACGTTCTGCTGCGCGGGTATCAGGTTGTGGTGTCAGGGCTTTGAGGTCTTGATATTGCAAGGCTTTGTGCCCTGCAGGCGTAGACATATTGGCCCAGCCCTCAACCGGCTGATGAGGCTGATTGGTTCCGGACATGGCATTATGACTTGCATGCATGTCGTGCTGGGCATGTTGATCATGTTCACTTGTGGCAGTCTGCATGGTCTGACTGCTGTGTGTGTCATGTGACATGTCATGTTGTTCGCCATGTCCCATATCTTCCATGGTCAATAAGGCACGAGGGCGCGGTGTTGGTAATTGAACCGGAGCCGGGGCTTTGCTTGAATCAGTTGCCTGATGCAGACTGCCAATGGCAAAGCCTGAGCGGTCGATCGATTCCGCTTCAATCTGGTAATGCGCTGCAGTGGGTTCCACAATCACATCATAGGTTTCAGCGGTTCCGATACGGAATTCATCTACATTGACCGGCTGCACCGGTTGTCCATCGGCACTGACCACGGTCATTTTCAGCTGGGGAATACGCACATCGAAAAACGACATGGCAGAAGCATTGATGAAACGCAGGCGGACTTTTTCATTGGGCTGGAACTGGCCACTCCAGTTTTGTTGCGGCGTTTTTCCATTGACCAGAAAGGTATAACCGGTAACATCAGATAGGTCGGTTTTCAGCATACGCATCTGGTTCCACATCTTGCGGTCTGACCAGGTGGCCTTGAGACCGTCACGTTTTACCTGCTTAAATACATCGCCAACGGTTTCGCGCTGGTTCTGATAATATTCGGCCGATTTTTTTAAATTGTTCTGAATCTGCTGGCTGCCCTGTTCGTGAAAATCCGACAGCATCACCACATAATCCCGTTCGGTTTGTTCATGTGGAGGTAGTAATGTCTGTGCTTTGGGGCGAATCACCAATGCGCCATAGAGGCCGTCCTGTTCCTGACCTTTGGAATGTGCGTGATACCAGTAGGTGCCGTTTTGACGAACCTTGAAGCGATAAGTAAAAGACTGTTTCGGTTTGATCCCCTGAAAACCGTTAAATCCGGGGACACCATCCATCAGCCCGGGCAGGAGGAGGCCATGCCAGTGCAGCGAGGTATCCTGATTGTTCAGGTTGTTTTGTACATGAATGACTGCATCATCACCTTCTTCAAATTCCAGCAAGGGTGCAGGGAATTTTCCGTTTACAGTGATACGCTTGACCGTCTTTCCGGTGAGATTGATCGGGCTTTCATCAATGACCAGATGATATTCTTTTACGGCTGCAAACAAGGCAGACGACGAGATGAGACCGAAGCCCAGACACAGGCTTTGACTGATTTTAAGCAACATAACTTAATCCTTAATGAATAAAAAAATTTAAAAATTCAGGATCAAGCTTTGGGAGAACGGAGAATATCTTGCCAGTAACCGCTAAGGTGACGGGCAGTATAAGGGAAAGAAAGTTCGGTATTGGCTTCGTAGGGGTGCAATATAGTCAACGGCTGCGGTTCGGTATTTAACCAGCTCATCATGCTTTGGCAGGCACTAAAGCTGCAATCGAGACATTCATGTTGTTGAGTCGAAGCTTGATTATCACAGTGTTGAGAAGCGGGAGCATACGTTGCATGTTCTATGGTAGCCATCTGTGAGGCGTGCTGATCACCATGTACCATTTGTTTGGCACAAGGCTGTTGTTGCATTTGAATCAGATGCATGGAGTTCGCGGATGCTACAGACATAGTGCCCCAGCCGATGGCAAAAACCATCAGCAGGATAAACCAGGCCTGTTGAAAAAAGCGTTGCAGCACGAAGCACCTTGAATCGCAGAATGCGTATTATTTTTAAGCATAAAAGTTCTGCAGGGATTTGGCAATAATACAGGAGCACTTAACAATGCAGATAGCTTAAATATTCCAAAGAAGCTGAAAGATTTATTTAAAAAATTAGAAAGCTTGTGATGAGTAGTCAGGGTTATTCTAATCACTCATCTTTATCGGACTGCTGTGTTTCCTCACATTTTTTGCAGTCCAGTTCTATGCCCAGTTTTTCCCTTCGACCTGATTCAGTCATAACCCAGGGACGGTTTTGCCAGGGCGGATCATGCCGTACATGTTGACCATGTCCACAGGCCAGTTCAGCGATCCAATGATTTTCCTCATCTAAATGAAAACCGACGATAGCTTGTAACATCTTTAGATTCATCCTTAACACAAGAATGCATACATACTCATGCAAAATCTGAATAAACAAAAGAATAATCTCGGCTATACTGATTGCCAAATTCATTTTGAAAATAGAGCACAGAAATATGCGCGTACTTGTTGTGATGGATCCCATCGAAAATGTAAACCTGAAAAAAGATTCAACTATGGCGATGCTTTGGGCAGCCGCACGCCGTGGTCATGAACTGGGTTATGCATTACAGCAAGATTTGTATATTGATCAGGGTAAAGCATTTGGTTTGATCTCACCACTACAGGTGTTTGAAGACTATAATCATTACTATGAATTAGGTGAAAAGCGTAAAGAATCCATCGCGGCATATGATGTGGTATTAATGCGTAAAGACCCACCTTTTGACATGAATTTTGTCTATGCAACTTATATCCTGGAACAGGCCGAACGTGAAGGTGCCTGGATCATTAACAAGCCGCAAAGCCTGCGTGACTGTAATGAAAAGCTGTTTGCTACCCAGTTCCCGGAACTGCAAGTACCAACTTTAGTGACTTCACAACAAAGCCTGATACGTGAATTCATTAAAGATCATGGTGATGTCATCGTTAAACCCTTAGATGGCATGGGGGGAATGGGGATTTTTCGTCTGTATCAGGACGGAGTAAATATCGGTTCGACTATCGAAATCCTGACCAATAATGGGACTCAGCCCATCATGGCACAGCGTTATATTCCAGAAATTATTGAAGGCGATAAACGTATTTTGATGGTGAATGGTGAACCGGTACCTTACTGTCTGGCACGTATTCCCCAAAATGGTGAAGTGCGTGGCAACCTGGCAGCAGGTGGTCTGGGGGAAGCGCGTCCTTTAACTGAAAATGATAAAGCCATTGCTGCAAAAGTTGGCCCATTTTTACGTGAAAAAGGTCTGGTCTTCGTGGGCCTGGATGTGATTGGTAACTATGTCACTGAAATTAACGTAACCAGCCCAACCTGTATCCGTGAAATTGATACCCAGTTTGGGACTTCGATTGCGGATGACCTGTTTGATGTGCTGGAAGCAGGGGTCAAGCAGGCCTAAGATTTGCAGTCATAAATACAAAGAGCCTCTATTGAGGCTCTTTGTATTTACCATGCCGTCGGAACAGATAGCTGCTCATCATCAGACCGAGTATCGAAAGGCAGGCAGTAACCAGTGCAATATTGGCCCATTGTCCGGTCGCAGAAACCAGTGATGCACTCAGTGGCGGGACAAAAAACTGTGCAAATGCCGAAACTTGAAGAACAAGGCCGACACTGGCTGCCGCGGTATTGGCCTGAGGTGCATATTTCAGGGTAATGGCAAAAACAGTCGTAGGAATAATTCCGCCAATCAGTGAAAACAATACAGCACTCAGTACCTGTAATTCCAGCATCAACCAGGAACGCGCGGCAAAGGCCAGAAAGCTGGTCAGCATCATGCTGATAAAACCAGTCCAGAGCAGGGTTTTCGGCTGCCAGCCACGTTGCAACAGCATACCGGCACCAAAGGTACCACCCAGATTGGAAACCACGACCAGTGAAGCCAACATACCTGCAGTTTTTAAATCAATCTGATTCGCGACATACATACTCGGTAAAAAGCCGATTACAGTCAGCCACTGACTGGTATAACAGGCAAAAATTACCGCCAGACATAAAATTGGTGGATGAGTAATGGTGACCCGAACAATTTCCCAAAAAGAAGAACTGATAGCCGATGATGATGCGGTTTCAGAGGTGGGTACTTGCGGTTCAAGATGCAGATAACGATGTACCATTAAGGCAATCAACAGACACAATCCACCGAGTAAAACCCAGATAGTCTGCCATTGCAGCCATTCCAGCAATATCGGAATACACAGAACGGCTAGACTCACCCCTACACCCATATAGGAACTCCACAATCCCATCTTGAAATTCAGATGTTCTGGCCGGCTGATCCTTTTCAGAATGGCTGGTGCACACAGGGAGATGGTCAGGAAGCCGATGCCCTCAGTAAAACGAAAAAAATATAATGCAGCGACATGTTGAATCCAGAGTCCGGCAATACTGCTGAACCCTAGAATCGTTAGCGCCAGAATCAGGCAACGTTTTAGACCAAATTTTTCAGAGAATGCACCAATACTGAGAGCAAACAGCATGCCTGCACCTTGAACCAGAGACAAGGAAAAACCTGCTTGGGTAAAACTGAGTCCTAAGTCCTGCTGCAAAATTGGAATTACCGCAGAGAGTTTGCCGACATGAATAGCAGCCAGATAACCTGCCAGGATCACCCAGCTGTCATGCACTGAAATTTTTGACATCTGTCATCGCTTTATCTGTTAAATCAATTCATTAAAGAATTTATGGAATTTATTCAGAATATAAATAACATAGAAAAAGAATAAATTTCATGCTGTTTAGACCTAAGTTTAGGTCTGAAAAATAGTGATCAGTGCTGTAATGTTTTCGCTTCATTCTGCGATAAAATCTATTTTATATTCATAAAAAAGAAATCATTGAAATCAATTAATAAAATCCGGTTTTTTTCTGAAAATTGAATAAAAATGCAGACCTGATTATAAATACAGTTTAAACTTTAAAATCGTGTGAAAAAAAACAATGAAACGCTCGTTGAAATAAAGTAAATAAACTTTCATGGCTTAGCGATTGTGATTACAATTGACGACTTAAATTACACATCCTGTTTATATTTTAGAATTGAAGAATTAGACCGTGACCGACGCTCAGCAAAAACAGCCTAAACATGTCATGATGATGGCCGCAGGTACCGGTGGACATGTATTTCCAGCGTTAGCCGTTGCAAAAGACTTAGAACAGCAGGGGATCGAAGTGTCCTGGTTGGCAACGCCGGCAGGCATGGAAAACCGACTCTTAAAAAACCATAATATTCCAATTTATCAGATTGATATTCAAGGTGTCCGCGGCAATGGTGTCGTGCGTAAATTGGCGGCACCGTTTAAAATTCTAAAAGCCACTCTTAGCGCCATGAAGTATATGAAACAGCTGAAGGTGGATGCTGTCGCCGGTTTTGGTGGCTATGTCGCCGGTCCGGGTGGTCTGGCAGCGCGAATGCTGGGCATTCCCGTGGTTATTCATGAGCAAAATGCTGTAGCCGGTTTTACCAATACCCAGTTGTCCCGTATTGCCAAAAAAGTCTGTCAGGCATTTCCGAATACTTTTCCGGCCCAGGATAAAATTGTCACTACAGGCAATCCGGTACGTAAAGAAATTACTGAAATTTTCAATCCGTCCTGGCGTTATCAGGAACGGGAAAAAGCTGGCCAGCCACTGCGTATTTTAATTGTCGGGGGTTCACTGGGGGCACAGGCACTCAATGAACGTGTGCCCGAAGCCTTAAAACAGCTGAATGTCCCATTGAATGTTTATCATCAGTGTGGTCAAAATCATGCAGATGCGACGCGTGCCCGTTATGCTGATGCACCTGCAACTTTAAATGTTGAAGTACAGCCATTTATTGAAGATATGGCACAGGCCTATAGCGATGCGGACTTAATTATCTGCCGTGCCGGTGCGTTGACCGTAACTGAAATTGCCACAGCAGGCGTGGCCGCAATCTTTGTGCCATTACCAAGTGCGGTAGATGATCACCAGACCGCCAATGCCCGATTCCTGGCAAATCTTGGCGCAGCAAAAATCTGCCCGCAGGCCACAATGACCCCAGACAGTTTAAAAGCGCTGCTGGAACCGATGCTGAATCGCCAGCTTCTTATGGAGATGGCTGTAAAAGCACGCCAGCAGGCTCAACCAGATGCAACCCAACACGTGGTTCGTTTAATTCAAGAATTGTAAACCGAGTAAATTATGTCTCCATCAACTCCAGCTGACCAAGCGAAAAAATTAATCAAAGTGCCAGAAATGCGCCGTATCAAACACATTCATTTTGTGGGGATCGGCGGTGCTGGCATGTGTGGTATTGCTGAAGTATTGAAAAACCAGGGTTATAAAGTCTCTGGTTCAGATATTAAAGCGTCCAAAACCACGGCTCAGCTGGAAGAAAACGGAATTAAGGTGTACATCGGTCATGCCGCTGAAAATATTCAGGGTGCCAATGTCATTGTGGTTTCAACCGCCATTGATCCTGAAAATCCGGAAATTAAGACTGCGATTGAAAAGCGTATTCCAGTGGTTCGCCGTGCTGAAATGCTGGGTGAATTGATGCGCTACCGTCACGGTATTGCAGTAGCAGGTACTCACGGTAAAACGACAACCACTAGTCTGGTGACTTGTATGTTGGCCGAAGAAAATCTTGATCCCACCTATGTGATCGGTGGCTTGCTGAATCGTACGGGTGTGAATGCTGCATTGGGTGCCAGTCGTTATATCGTGGCAGAAGCAGATGAATCAGATGCCTCTTTCCTGCACCTGCAACCAATGGCGACGATTGTCACCAATATCGATGCTGATCATATGGATACTTATGGCGGCAGCTTTGACGTGCTGAAAGATACTTTTGTTCAGTTCCTGCAAAAACTTCCGTTCTACGGACTAGCCGTGGTATGTGGTGATGATGCCAATATACGCGAAATTATGCCGCGGATCGGTCGCCCACTCCTTACCTATGGTTTCAATGAAGACAATGACATTCGTGCGGTTGATATTGAACAGGATGGCATGCAGTCGCACTTTACGGTATTGCGTAAAGATCGTGAGCCGCTGCGTGTTACGATCAATATGCCGGGTGCACATAATATTCTGAATTCACTGGCAGCAATTGGTATTGCGACTGATGAAGGTGTTTCTGACGCTGCGATTTGCCGTGCCTTGGAAAGCTTTAGCGGTGTTGGTCGTCGCTTCCAGGTACAAGGTCAGTTCGAGCTTGAAGGCGGTGATGTGAAGCTGGTGGATGACTATGGTCACCATCCTAAAGAAGTTGAAGCAACCATCAAGGCGGCACGTGCCAGCCATCCAGATCGTCGTCTGGTAATGATGTTCCAGCCGCACCGTTTTAGCCGTACCCGTGACTGTTTTGAAGACTTTGTCGATGTATTGTCCACGGTAGATCAGTTGTTATTACTAGAAGTTTATTCAGCAGGGGAGAAACCAATCGTTGGTGCAGATAGCCGTGCTCTGGCACGCAGTATTCGTCTGCGTGGTGAGGTAGAGCCGATTCTGGTTGATCCGGTTGAAGGAAACCTCAGCAATGTCATGAAAAATGTGCTACAAGCAAATGACCTGCTGCTGACTCAGGGTGCCGGTAATGTAGGTGCAATTTCAATTGAACTTGCTCAGAATCATCTATATGTAAAGTAGTCGCCGTGTGTGGCTTAGATAGAATTGACCAGATTTAAAAGTTTAAGGATATAAACGTGTCAAATGCTTCAAAATTCGGAAAAGTTGCCGTATTGCTTGGTGGTAAATCTGCAGAGCGTGAGGTTTCGCTAGACAGTGGTACGGCAGTGCTTGAGGCATTGCTGCGTTCTGGGGTGAACGCAGAAGGCTTCGATCCTCAGGAGCGTAGCATCACGGAGCTGACGGCTTATGATCGTGCTTTCATTGTGCTGCATGGTCGTGGTGGTGAAGATGGCCAGATTCAAGGTGCACTGGAATGGCTGAATATTCCTTATACCGGTACAGGCGTACAGGGTTCAGCGATTGGTATGGACAAGGTTAAAACCAAGCAGGTTTGGCAAGGTTCAGAACTGCCAACAGCACCTTACCGTATTGTGACCAAAGATTCGAATGCTGAAGAAATCGTTGCAGCACTCGGCTTGCCACTGATTATCAAGCCAGTGCATGAAGGCTCAAGCATTGGTATGAGCAAGGTTGAGAAAATCGAAGACTTTGCCACTGCCATTGCGAAAGCGACTGAACATGATGCCATTGTGATGGCAGAGAAATGGATTACCGGTCGTGAATTCACTATTGTTTTGTTAAATGGTCAGGCACTTCCGGTAATTCGTTTGCAACCACCAGAAGATGTGGCTTTCTACGACTATGAAGCCAAATATAACCGTAATGATGTACAGTACGGCATTCCATGCGGTCTAAGCGAAACAGAAGAAAAAGAACTGCAAGCCTTGGCTTTACGGGCTTTTCAGGCAGTAGGTGCTAGCGGTTGGGGCCGTATTGATGCCATGCAGGATCAGGACGGTAAGTTCTGGCTACTTGAAGTGAACACGGTGCCAGGCATGACCAGTCATTCTTTGGTGCCAAAAGCGGCAGCAGCAGTAGGCTATACTTTTGAAGCGCTATGTGTGGCGATTCTGGAACAAACCCTGAACGGTGTGGCTCACTAAGATATGGCTCAACTTCCTGCATCCATGCGCCGCAAACGTGCTGCGATTACATCAATTCACGACAAGCCGCCCACACGAAAAGAAAAAATGGCCAATCTAGGTGGTTGGTTACTGCTGTGTGTGGCGTTTGTAGTACTTGCTGCAGGAATACTGGGATTCTATCGTGTGATGACCGATGCCCAGGTAGCAGAGCTTGAGGTGATTGGTTCTCGTTCGGCGGCAGAAGAACGTCAGATCCTGCAACATGTATCGCCAATTATTACCGAAAATTATTTTACCTCGGATTTAAGATCAGTCCGTGATAAAACTCTAGAATTATCTTGGGTAGATCGTGTTGTGGTATCACGTGCCTGGCCGAATGCAATTCGGGTACGGGTAATGCCGCACCATGCAATTGCACGTTGGGGCACTGGACGTCTGCTCAGTGATAGCGGAAAAATTTTTACTGAAGTACTTCCTCGCAGTTATCCTGAATTGCCGTTACTGCATGGTCCTGCCAGCCAGGCCAAAACCATGATGCGCCGCTATAACGAAATTAATCAGCTGTTCGCACCGCATGGCATTCGTTTAAAAGAATTATATCTAACAGAGCGCATGACATGGTTTATGCAGTTTGATTCGGGATTACGCGTGATTGTGGATCAGGATCAAACCATGAGCAAGCTGCAACGTCTTAGCCATCTTTCCTATAGCGATTTGAAGCCAGTTTGGTCTAGAATTTCTTCAATTGATCTGCGCTATAGAAATGGGCTTGCGATTCAGTGGAAGAATGCAGTTCCACCAAAGATACAAAATGGTCATTTTATTGTAACGAATAATGACACCGGCGTTGAGAACGGCGTTACAGTAAAGCCATAATGTTCGGCTTTGAAAAATAGAGGCTTAGTGCCATAAATTAAACACAGGTAATGGTAGTAACGAATAATGAATGAAGCTGTTCCCTCAGTTGTTGCGATTGACATTGGGACGCACAAAGTTTCAGTTTTGATTGGTAAGGTACATGCGCCAGACAATATCCAGGTCATTGGGATGGCGACTGCTCGTAACCGAGGCATGAATAAAGGGAAAATTGTAAGTCTCGATAAAGTCATTACCGCAATAAAAAATGCCGTTCAAGAAGCGGAAGACATGGCGGAATGCCGTGTACATTCAGCCTGGATTTCAATTCCAAGTGCGGAGCTGAAAAGCTTTTATGCTTCAGGCCGCACTTCAGTTGACAATGCAGAACATACAATTACCACCAGTGAGGTGGTGCGCGCGCTTGAACTGGCCAAAGCCAGTCATCAGACCTCAGATCATTATCTGGTCAGCGCAGTTCCACTAGGTTTCGAGCTGGATGATGCACCGGAATGGGTATTGAATCCGATCCGTATGTCGGCGCACAGCATGACCGGACATTATCATTTAATGATGTTGCCAATTAGCACCATGCAGAATATTGACCGTGCCCTGAAAGGTGCCAATATTGGTGTAGAACGAATGGTGGTATCATGTCTGGCCACTGCTGAAGCCAGCTTGCTGAAAGATGAAAAAGAATATGGCGTATGTCTGGTCGACATCGGTGCCGGAACCACAAATCTTGCAGTTTATCTGGATGGTCGTCTGGCATTGACCCATACCATTCAGCGTGGTGGGGAACATGTAACACGTGATATCGCAGCCGTGTTACAGACTACCACTGAAGAAGCTGAACGTATTAAGCTGTTATATGGTTGTGTCGATCTGAAAGTGGTAAAACCGGACCATATGATTCAGTTCCAAGGTATTGATGGTCCGCAGACCATTAGCCGGATTGAACTGACTGAGATTATTATTGCCCGTTATAGTGAAATTCTGGGCTTGGTGCGTGATGAACTGGAAAACAGTGGTGCAATGCAGGGGCTGTACCATGGTGTGGTATTAACGGGTGATGCCAGCCATATTGAAGGTATGGTCAGCTATGTACGCCGCACTTTGGGTATATCGGCGCATTTGGGTAATCCTCCAGCACCAGTACATGCAGATGAAGCACATCAGGCAGCGCTGCGTCGTTCGCAGTACGCTACAGCTGCAGGTCTGCTGATGTTCAGCCAGAGTGACGCGCAGGAAACTATCGTAGAATCGGAAGAAAATGAAAGACTGTCGGTGACTCAGCGCGTTAAACGTGCTTGGTCAGGCTTTAATGAAACATTAAAGTCAATTTTTTAGTCGACATTTATTGTGAATATTGTTGAGAAGTTGTAGTAAAAAATGCCTGCACTTGACAACTGAGTTGTGGAGCAGCATTCTTAAAAACAATTTTTTATTAAGATCAGGGCAGTATACGGGCTTAGTGACTGCCAGTACTAAATTAGGAATTTTATAGGTCATGGCCTCATTTGAATTTTTTGAAGACGATCAAGACGATAGCATTGGTCAAGCCCGTTTCACTGTGTTTGGTGTAGGGGGTGCAGGTGGTAATGCTGTACAGCATATGCTGCAATCAGACATCCAGGGTGTAAAATTTGTCTGTGCCAATACTGACAAACAGGCACTGGATCGCATGGAAGCTGAATTTAAAATTCAGTTAGGCGAACAAAGTACCCGTGGTCTAGGTGCAGGTGCAAATCCACAAGTCGGTCAAGCGGCAGCAGAAGAAAGCCGTGAACTGATCCGCCAGCATCTTGAAGGCACAGATATGGTGTTCGTGACTGCCGGTATGGGCGGCGGTACAGGTACCGGTGCAGCACCAGTAGTTGCAGAAATTGCTAAAGAAATGGGCATCCTGACAGTTGGTGTCGTGACTACGCCATTCAACTTTGAAGGTAAACGCCGTTTACAGTCCGCTGAGAAAGGTATTCAAGCCCTGGAGCAGCACGTGGATTCCCTGATCATCATTCCAAACCAGCGCCTGCTGAAAGTATTCCGTGACATCTCGATGAAAGATGCTTACAAGAAGGCAGATGACGTTCTGTTAAATGCAGTACGCAGTATCTTTGATCTTGTGGTACGTCCAGGTCATATCAACCTTGACTTCGCCGATCTGAAAACAGCGATGAGCACACGTGGTTATGCCATGATGGGTGTTGGTCTTGGTCGTGGTGAAAACCGTGCACGTCAGGCAGCTGAACAGGCAATTCGCAGCCCATTGCTGGATAATGTCACTATCATGAATGCCAAAGGTATCCTGATTAACGTGACTGGTGGTGATGATGTAACCTTTGGTGAAATTGAAGAAATTACCGATGTTGTGAACCAGATCGTGGACCTGGATGAAGGTCAAGTCTTCTACGGTACCGTATTCGATCCAGATGCGCGTGATGAAATTAGCGTAACTGTAATCGCAACAGGTCTGACCCGTAACTCGGCAGATGCTGCTGAGCCTGCGAAACGTACCAATGTACAGCAGTCACGTCCTGTAACAGCCCCGGCTGCAGTAGATGAAGATGATGTGCCAGCGATTCAGCGTCAACAAACTGGTACAGGTGCGGCAGCGACGCCAGCTGCCTCTGTTTCAAGCCCACGTCCAACGCCAATGAGTATTCAGGATTATCTTAAAAATCAACAACGTAAGTAATATGTAACAATATGTGTTTACGATGATTCAACAGAAAAGGTGGCTGTAAGACCACCTTTTTGTTTTTTATCAATGGCTAAATATGCTAACGTATAGCGGTTTTGTTGATGAACAGATGATAAAAGCATGTTGAAACAGCGTACCCTGAAACGTGTCGTGAAAGCGAGCGGCATCGGTCTTCATAGTGGGCAGAAAGTCATGATTAACTTCGTGCCACACCATGCCGATGGGGGAATTGTATTTCGACGCATCGATCTGAATCCACCAGTTGACATTCCTGCCAATGCCATGCTGATCCAGGAAGCCTTCATGTGCTCGAATCTGGTTCAGGAAAATGCCAAAGTGGGTACCATTGAGCATGTCATGAGTGCTATTGCCGGTCTAGGCATCGATAACCTGATTATTGAAGTATCAGCTTCTGAAGTGCCCATCATGGACGGTAGTGCCGGGCCATTTATCTATCTGCTGATGCAGGGTGGACTTCAGGAACTGCAGGCACCAAAGAAATTTATTAAAATCATCAAACCTGTAGAAGCGCTTATTGATGATAAGCGTGCGGCTTTTAGCCCACATGAAGGCTTTCAGCTTAACTTCACCATCGACTTTGACCATCCTGCTTTCAAGAAAGAATACCAGTCTGCCACCATTGACTTCTCTACTGAAACCTTTGTATATGAAGTCAGTGAAGCGCGTACCTTTGGTTTTATGAAAGATCTGGACTATCTCAAAGCCAATAATCTGGCTCTTGGTGCAAGTCTGGAAAACGCAATTGGCGTGGATGAAACTGGGGTAGTCAATGAAGAAGGGCTACGTTTTTCAGATGAATTTGTGCGTCACAAGATTTTGGACGCTGTCGGTGACTTATATCTGATGGGTCACCAGATTATCGCTAAATTCGACGGTTACAAGTCAGGCCATGCCTTAAATAACCAGCTTTTGCGTAATGTCAGCAGTGATCCGGATAGCTATGAAATTGTAACATTTGATGACATTGAAACTTGTCCAATTCCTTATGTGAATGTGACATAAGTTATTGTCTTTTAGTGTGCATGTTATATTATAACAATGTAGAATGAGAACTGGTTCTCGCAATTTACATTGTAAATTAACATGATTTGATTTGTATGTTATTTTTTATTGCTTGCCAAACGTAGTAAAGCTTGGCTAAGCTTAGGGTCGCTTATAAAGTCAGCAGCACTACGGAGCATATCCTGTGTTTCTGGACTTAAGGTTCTTTCGGATTTTTCTGTAATCAAAGGTGTTTTGGATGGATTTCGTAAACACACTTGCAGTTTGGTTAAGTCCTTTAATTCGCTAATTTGAGAGAGTTGTGAAACGTATTGCTTCTGTAAGTAGGCCAATTGAGAAATCATGGCCTGGTTTTCACCAGTAAGCGTTAACACACCATTTTGATAGCAGGCAACCTGCCACTGTTCCGGTTGGGGCAACAAAGGTTGAATGAGTTTTGTAAGTTTCTGCCATGCAGCAACTTGTGATGAGAGAAACGAGAAGTTTCCTGTTTTTATGTGTTTTCTTGTTTGTTGAAAAACGTTGACAGGTTCAGACATACATCATTCCTACATGATTATGCCTTAATCTTATGCGCTCTTTTCGGTAGATATCAAGGAAGAGATCACCCAAGGAACTCGATTAAAACAGTTTTAGAGAGGTTTTTTATGCATTTGCGACGTATTTTGTTGGCATTTTCCCTGGCGAGTTCAGCTGCTTCTGTAGCATTCGCAGATTTAGTGGATCTAAATCAGGAAAGTGGATCCGTCGATCGTCTTGAGCAGCTTACACGGACTTTAGCACAGGGCGCTTATACACAATCAGATGATGTTTATATCCCTGCTGAAACCAAATTAAGCGTTCAGCTCCGTGAGAAGCCAGTTGAGCTCAACAATGCAACGATTGAGAAAAAATACGGCGCTTCTAAGTCTACATCTAAATCTTCTTCAAGTTTTTCATCTTCTCCATATTCCTGGTTAGTTGCACATCCTCTGCCAAACCTGAAACGTGTCAGCTCTGACTTTGGTGGGCGTACCATGAATGGTCGCGCTGAAAACCATTCTGGTCTGGATATGTCTGCACCAAGCGGTACACCGATCTATGCGACGGGGCCTGGTATTGTGACCAAGTCAGGTTGGGGTACAGGTTACGGCCAATACGTGGAAATTAATCACGGTAATGGTTACCTAACTCGTTATGCACATGCTTCACGTCTGATTGCACGTGTGGGTGATCGCGTAGAAGCAGGTGAGCACATTGCCAACGTAGGATGTACAGGTCGCTGTACAGGCCCGCATTTACACTATGAAGTAGTAAAAGACGGTCAGCGTAAGAATCCTTCAACTTATCTTGCCATGCTGCCATAAGGCCTGTCAGGTCATTTAAGCTACCCTGTACATAACACCTACAGAAAAAGCACATCCATATTTAAAAGTAATAAATCTCTGGTCTCTTTCTAAAATGAGAGAAACTGGAGATTTATTGCTTTCAGGTCTTAATTTATCACTAAAAAATATGAGCAATGTATAATTTTGATTCTTTACTGACTCAGATTTGTATCTTTGTGTAATAAATGATCAATAGGTATTTAGCTGCTAAATACCCTGGCATTCGCGCATTCAGCGTGGGCGATACCTGTCACTGCCCTAAATATGATACATATAAACGATTAATGTAGATCTTTAGGAACAGTAGATTATGGCGTTTTATGGCGATACAGACGCGCAAGAAACTCAAGAATGGCAAGACGCTTTTGACTCTGTTTTGCAACACATGGGCACTGAGCGTGCAGCTTTCTTATTAGAGAAACTTTATCAGCGCGCGATTGCTAAGCATGTTCCCATTCAGCGTTTAAATACTCCTTACTTAAACACGATTTCTGTTGAAGAACAACCACCTATGCCGGGTGACCAGGACATGGAGCGCCGTATTCGTGCGTTGATCCGCTGGAATGCACTGGCGATGGTTCTTCGCGCGAACAAAACTGGCGATGATCTAGGTGGCCACTTGGCCAGTTTTGCATCATCCGCAACATTATATGATGTAGGCTTTAACCACTTCTTCCGTGCCAATAGCGACAACTTCGGCGGTGACATGATCTATTATCAAGGTCACTGTGCTCCGGGTATCTATGCACGTTCATTTCTGGAAGGCCGTTTAACGGAAGACCATTTAAATAACTTTCGTCGTGAAGTAGATGGCGTTGGCTTACCTTCTTATCCACATCCATATTTGATGCCGGATTACTGGCAATTCCCGACTGTATCGATGGGTCTGGGTCCGATTATGTCGATCTACCAGGCACACATTCAAAAGTATTTGATGAACCGTGGCTTGATCAAGGAAGAAGATCGTAAAGTCTGGGCTTACCTGGGCGATGGTGAGATGGATGAACCAGAAAGTACCGGTGCAATCTCTCTGGCTGGCCGTGAAAAGTTAGATAACTTGATTTGGGTGGTCAACTGTAACCTGCAGCGTCTTGATGGCCCGGTACGTGGTAACGGCAAGATCATCCAGGAACTTGAGTCGCTATTCCGTGGTGCAGGCTGGCGCGTCATTAAAGTCGTTTGGGGCCGTCATTGGGATCCATTGCTTGCCAAAGATGAAACTGGCGCTCTAAAAGCGATTATGGAAGAAGCGGTAGACGGCGATTACCAACGTTATCAAGTAAAAGGTGGTGCTTATACACGTGCGCACTTCTTTGGTAAATACCCAGAAGCTGAAGAGCTGGTTAAAGGTTTAAGTGATGAAGACATCGATAACTTGAACCGCGGTGGTCACGATCCATTCAAAGTATATGCAGCCTATGCAGAAGCAATGAAATCCACAGGTCAGCCAACCGTTATCTTGGCGAAAACAGTGAAAGGCTATGGCCTGTCTGAAGAAATTGAAGCGGTGAATAAGACTCACCAAATCAAGAAAATGCAGCTTGAGTCGTTGAAATATGTACGTAACCGTTTCAACTTGCCATTTACTGATGAGCAGTTAGAAGAAGTTCCATTCTACCGTCCAAGCGAAAATTCGCCTGAATTGAAATATATGAAGGCACGTCGTGAGGCGCTCGGTGGTTACCTGCCTGCACGTCGTAAGGAGAGCGAACAGCTTGCGATTCCTGAACTGTCGGTATTTGACGCAGTACTTGCAGGTTCTAACGGTAAGCAACAATCAACCACCATGGTGATGGTTCGTTTAATTTCTTCATTATTGAAAGAAAAAGCCATCAAAGACCGCGTGGTTCCAATCGTTCCAGATGAAGCGCGTACATTTGGTCTGGAAGGTATGTTCCGTCAGCTGGGCATTTATGCTGCACATGGTCAAAAATACACGCCTGAAGATCAGGAACAATTGATGCATTACCGTGAAGCAAAAGACGGTCACATGCTTCAAGAAGGGATTAATGAAGCGGGTGCGATGAGTGCTTGGGCTGCGTTGGCAACCAGTTATTCAACCAATAACCTGCCAATGATTCCAATGTACATGTACTACTCTATGTTCGGTTTCCAGCGTATTGGTGACATTGCATGGGCGGCAGGTGATGCGCAAGCACAAGGCTTCTTGCTGGGTGCAACAGCGGGTCGTACTACATTGAATGGTGAAGGCTTACAGCACCAGGATGGCCATTCGCATATTCTTGCGAATACGATTCCAAACTGTATTTCTTATGATCCTTGCTTTGGTTATGAGCTTGCCGTGATTGTTCACGATGGCTTGAAGCGTATGTACGTGAATCAAGAGCGTGTGTTCTACTACTTAACCGTAATGAACGAAAACTACGAGCATCCTGCAATGCCACAAGGTGTTGAAGAAGGCATCAAACGTGGTATGTATCTGCTGGAAGAAGACGAGAAAGCGACTGTCCAGTTGCTTGGTTCAGGTGTGATTCTGCGTGAAGTGATCAAAGCTGCGAAGATCCTGCGTGAAGAATATCAAATCCATTCAAACGTATACAGCGTAACTAGTTTCAACGAGCTGGCACGTGATGGTATGGCGTGTGAAGAGTACAACCGTTTACATCCATTAGCTGAAGAAGTGAAAGAGTCTTGGGTTGCTCAGCAATTACGTGGCACAAATGGTATTGTAGTTTCTGCAACAGACCATATGCGTGCGTATAGTGAGCAAATCCGTGCCTACCTTCCAGACAACCGCCCATTCGTTGCATTGGGTACTGATGGTTATGGCCGTTCCGATACACGTGCCAAACTTCGTAGCTACTTCGGTGTAGATGCTGCTCATATTGTGGTTGCTACATTGAAGAAACTGGCTGACGAAGGTGAAGTAGATGCGCGTTTAGTGAAAGATGCGATTTCTAGCTTTGAGCTGGATACCGACCGTCCAGTTGCATGGGCACCACAAGCAACGCCTGAACTACACGCTGTTGCTGACTACAAGGAGGAGAACTAATCATGCAAATTACGACTCCTGATATTGGTGTAGATAAGGCAACAGTTGCTGAAATTCTGGTGAAAGTGGGTGATACCATTGCCATCGATGAAAGCATTGTACTGCTGGAATCTGACAAAGCCTCTGTTGAAGTGCCTAGCACTTCAGCAGGCGTGGTAAAAAGCATTCTGGTTAATCAGGGTGATGAAGTATCTGAAGGTGCAGTACTCATTGAATTAGAGGCTGAAGATGATGCCAATGCTGTAGAAACCCAGCAAGCTGATGTGTCTGATAAAACTTCAGAAAATACGCCGACTTCATTACCTGATGATGAAATTCTCCAGGAAGTGGCTTCACATCAGCCGGGCACTGCGACTAAACAAAGCCAGACACCTGCTGCTAATAGCGCTGCATCTGCAACTGTTGAAGTGAAAGTGCCAGATATCGGTGTAGAAAAAGCACTGGTAGGTGAAATTCTGGTACAGGTCGGTGATGAAATCACGGTTGATCAAAGCATCGTGGTCGTAGAGTCCGATAAAGCGACTGTTGAAGTTCCAAGCACCATCGATGGCACAGTAGAAGCTATTCAAATTAAGGAAGGCGATACCGTTAAAGAAGGTGTGGTTATCCTGACCGTGAAAACTGCGGCTTCAGCACCGGTTCAGCAATCAGCTCCTGAGTCGGCTGAACAAGCTTCTGCACCAGCAGCACCTGAAGCCAAAGCTGAAACAGTTACACAAGCACCCGCAGCGCCTGCGGGTGATGTGGAAGTGAAAGTACCTGACTTGGGTGTCGACAAAGCTGCTGTAGCAGAAATTCTGGTACAGGTCGGTGACAAGGTTGAGAAAGACCAAAGTATCATCGTGGTGGAATCGGATAAGGCGACTGTCGAAGTGCCAAGCACGACTGCAGGTGTGATCAAGTCAATTCATGTCGAGCTCGGCCAGAACGTTTCTGAAGGCATTGCACTGATTACGATTGAAGCTGCAGGGCAGTCAGCACCTGCGACAGCTCCGGCTCCAAAAGCAGAAGTGTCAGTAGCTAAAGCTGTACCTGTACCAGCTGCAGCGCCAAAAGCTGAGACTGCTGCTGCACCTGAAACGCAAAATGCAGACAAGCTCACCAAAGAGCAGAACGCTGCCAATGCCAAAGTCTATGCCGGTCCCGCAGTTCGTAAGCTTGCACGTGAGCTGGGTGTGGTACTTGCTGAAGTCAAAGCATCTGGTCCGCATGCGCGCCTGATGAAAGAAGATCTGTTTGCATATGTGAAAACACGTCTGACTGCACCGGCACCTGCTGCAGTTGCGCCAGCCGCGGCTGCACCCGCAGGCTTGCCAAAACTACCAAGCTTTGATGCATTTGGTGGCGTGGAAGAGAAAGCCTTGACGCGTTTGCAGCAGGTTTCTATTCCGCAGTTGTCTCTCAATAATTACATCCCGCAAGTGACACAGTTCGACTTGGCCGATATTACTGAACTTGAAGCATGGCGTAATGAGCTGAAAGGCAACTTTAAGAAAGAAGGCCTAAGCCTGACTATTATGTCATTCATTATCAAGGCAGTAGCACACCTGCTGAAAGAAGAGCGTGAATTTGCAGGTCATTTGTCAGATGACGGTAAGTCAGTCCTGTTGCGTAACGAAATCCATATGGGGATTGCAGTCGCAACACCAGATGGTTTGACGGTTCCTGTACTGCGTAATCCAGATCAAAAATCCATTAAGCAAATTTCGAAAGAATTGGGTGAACTGGGTCAAAAAGCACGTGATAAGAAACTTTCGCCGAAAGATCTGCAAGGTGCGAATTTCACGATTTCAAGTCTTGGAGCAATTGGTGGTACAGCGTTTACCCCACTTGTGAACTGGCCACAAGTTGCAATCCTAGGTATTTCACCTGCGACCATGCAACCGGTTTGGAATGGTGAGGGCTTTGATCCACGCTTAATGCTTCCATTATCCTTGTCATACGATCATCGTGTGATTAATGGTGCAGATGCGGCACGCTTCACCAATAAGTTAAGCAAATTGTTAAAAGATATTCGTAGCCTATTGATCTAATGCATTAATGCTTTAATAGAAAAACCCTGCTCCGGCAGGGTTTTTTTATATTACGATTTGTAAATATGGATGCTCTTGATTATAATGAGCTTACTTCATTGGGGAGTAGCCGCCTTTTGCGCAAAGCGAAAGGGTGATGGTCAACATATTTGTCCTGAAGCGGACATGGTCATCATAGCAAAGAACCAAATGAGCTTCTTGAAGCTTTCTTTTGTTGGCAAGACCTTTGATTTACCATTCTGCAGATTTTGGCTGGCGGGAAGGGTAAGTCATCGGTAGCACATGCCAGCCAGAGAAAGACACATGTACGAATTCCTTCTTTCAACTGCCGTCGTAGCACTTGCCGAAATGGGCGATAAGACCCAATTGCTTGCCTTGCTGCTTGCCGCGCGATTCAGAAAGCCTGTTCCTATTCTTGTTGCGATCTTGCTAGCGACCTTGATCAACCACGGTTTGTCTGCGGTATTGGGTCAGTGGATTACCACGGTAATGAGTCCAGATGTGTTGTTATGGGTTGTTTCAATTGGATTTATTGCAATGGCGATCTGGATGCTGATTCCGGATGAACTTGGTGATGAATCTTCTAGCATCAATAAATGGCAAAAATTGGGGGTGTTTGGTGCGACCTTTATCCTATTCTTCCTGGCAGAAATTGGTGACAAAACCCAAGTTGCAACTGTAGCCCTGGCAGCACGTTTTGACAGTGTGCTTTGGGTAATGCTGGGAACCACAATAGGTATGATGATTGCCAATGCACCGGCAGTTTTTATTGGGGATAAGCTGGCAAACCGCCTGCCAATCGCCTTGATTCACAAAATTGGTGCGTTGATCTTCTTGTTGATTGGTATTGGTACCTTGCTCAAACATTATTATTTCTAATTCATAAGAATAATATATTAAATCCTGAGCTAAAAACTCGGGATTTTTTATTGTGAAATAGCTATCAAAATGCTGATAAATAAGGCTATATAGACATTTTTATTTATTGTAAGTTTCTCTGAATACTTATATGTTAACAACAACACAAAAATCATTTTTAAATGTATAAAATTGGGGAAAGTTATGGCTTTTGAACGTACCACATCACAGGTTTTATTCGATGATGGCATCCACAAGTGCATTAGTTTTACCAGCCTGGTAAAAGGTGAAGGCGTTCAGGCCAACCAGTTTTTAATTATTGATAATAACCGTGCGGCAGTACTGGATCCGGGGGGTGACCTGACTTATGTGCCGCTCACCATGGAACTGAACAAGTATACCCGTCTGGCCAATCTGGACTATGTCATGGCCTCGCATCAGGATCCGGACATTATCACTTCGATGCCGCGCTGGTTAGTCTATACCGATGCCAAAGTGGTCGCGTCCAAGCTCTGGGCACGTTTCTTGCCGCACCTGAACTCGGCCTTTATGAGTGACCGCATGAAAGGTAACTGGTTAGATCGTCTGGTGGAGCTGCCGGATCATGGCCAGATTATCAAACTAGGCAATTCCAATATTGTGGCAATTCCTGCTCATTTTCTGCATTCAGTCGGTAATTTCCAATTCTATGACCCGATTGCAAAAATCCTGTTTTCAGGCGATATGGGCGCGTCTATGGTCGAAGACGCTTCGCGTCCACTGGAAAACTTTGCGGCGCATATCCCGAAAATGAAGGGTTTTCACCAGCGTTATATGTGTAATAACAAGGTGATCCGTCTCTGGGTGCAAATGGTACGTACCATGGATGTAGAAATGATCGTGCCACAGCACGGTACACCGTTTGTGGGCAAAGAGCAGATTAATCTGTTTCTGGACTGGATTGAAACCCTGGAATGTGGCACTGACTTAATGGATGAAACGGTATTTACCTGTCCGGAATAACAGGAAAAATTAAAAAAATACTTGAGTGAAAAAACAACATTTTTTATATTTTCGGATTCCAAAAAATCTTTTTGATGACGAGAATTTATAAAAAATGTTGTCTCAAGTTCCAACACAGGATGCATGTTTAAGTTGTGGCGCATGTTGCGCCCATTTCAGGGTGTCGTTTTACTGGGCAGAGGGCATTCCTATGCCAGAGCACTATACGGAACCTGTTACATCGGTGTATTCGTGTATGGCCGGGACCAATCAGAAAAATCCGCGCTGTATTGCATTACAAGGTACGATTGGTGAGCAGGTCAGTTGTGGTATGTATGAGCTACGCAGTACTTCATGTAAGGAAGTACAGGTTGCAGATGCGCAGTGTAATAAAGCCCGCATTGCCCATAATATGATTCCATTCATCCAGATCGATCGGGATGAAGCTGGGAATGACAATAACTTTGAACGCGTCAGCTAAATCTGCATGCAAGATTTACAAAAGCAGGGCTTAGGCTCTGCTTTTTTATTGGGTATAGGTGTTGGTATGAGTGAGCCTCGAATCTGCCATGTTGCAGGCAAATGATTATTTTTCCATGATCTGTTTTTTATCTCACTATCTGTGGAAAAGAAGAAGTGTATAAATGATTTTGTAAGCTTAATTATTCTTCTTGCCAAGCTGGAATATTTAAACTGTTGATTGAATAGTCGAATTTATAAATTTAGCCAGTTAAATTAGATCTAAGTCCAGATTTCGACAAAATAAATTTTGCAATTGCAATGAAATTTAGAGCTAAATTTGTTTATAATGGCGCACGGAAATTACCAGTGAGACTGTTATGTTGACCATCGTTCAAGACGCGTTAACCTTCGATGATGTCCTATTACTCCCTGCCTACTCTACTGTTCTCCCAAAAGATGTCTCTCTAAAGACACGCCTGACTCGCGGCATTAACCTGAATATTCCTCTTGTGTCTGCAGCTATGGATACGGTGACTGAATCCCGTATGGCGATTGCAATGGCGCAAAATGGTGGTATCGGTATTCTGCACAAGAACATGGATATTGCTGCACAGGCTGCTGAAGTACGTCGTGTGAAGAAATTCGAAGCGGGTATGGTGAAAGATCCAATCATTGTTACCCCAGAAACTACCGTTCGTGAGTTGATTGCCTTAACTCAGGCAAACAATATTAGCGGTGTACCTGTTGTTAAAGATGGCAAAGTGGTTGGTATCGTGACAGGTCGTGATACACGCTTTGAAACCAATCTTGAACAGCCAGTCAGCAACATCATGACAGGTCAGGAGCGTCTGGTCACAGTTCGTGAAGGTGAGTCGAAAGAAAACATCCAGGCCTTACTGCAAAAACACCGTATCGAAAAAGTTCTGGTTGTAAATGAACAGCAAGAACTGAAAGGTTTGATCACGGTTACAGATTTCCGCAAAGCTGAAAGCTATCCAAACAGCTGTAAAGATGACCTGGGTCGCCTACGCGTGGGTGCTGCGGTTGGTACGGGTGCAGAAACACCAAGCCGTGTTGAAGCATTGGTTGAAGCTGGTGTAGACGTGATTGTCGTCGATACTGCACATGGTCACTCTGCTGGTGTGATTGAACGTGTACGTTGGGTAAAACAGAATTTCCCACAAGTTCAGGTGATTGGCGGTAATATTGCGACGGGTGATGCTGCACTTGCACTTCTGGATGCTGGTGCAGATGCTGTTAAAGTGGGTATCGGTCCTGGCTCCATCTGTACGACGCGTATTGTTGCGGGTATTGGTATGCCACAAATCTCTGCAATCGATTCAGTTGCGAATGCATTGAAAGAACAGATTCCATTGATTGCTGATGGTGGTATCCGTTTCTCTGGCGATATGGCAAAAGCGATTGGCGCTGGTGCAAGCACCATCATGGTGGGTTCACTGTTGGCTGGCACCGAAGAAGCACCAGGTGAAGTTGAGTTCTTCCAGGGTCGTTACTATAAAGCTTACCGTGGTATGGGCTCATTAGGTGCGATGGCTGGAGCAACAGGTTCTGCAGACCGTTATTTCCAGGATTCTAAAGCAGGTGCCGAGAAACTGGTTCCAGAAGGCATTGAAGGCCGTGTACCTTATAAAGGCCCAATGGGTAACATTGTGCATCAGATGATGGGCGGTCTGCGTTCATCTATGGGTTATACCGGTTCTGCAGTGATTGAAGATCTTCGTCAAAATGCGAAGTTTGTGAAAATCACTTCTGCAGGTATGTCTGAATCTCACGTACATGACGTGACGATTACCAAGGAAGCGCCAAACTATCGCGTTGGCTAATTTCCTTTCTGCACTCATTCGAAAAAAGCCGTCATAGCAATGACGGCTTTTTTATTTTGGTGTAAAGTGTTGCTCATTGTAAAAATGGATGGTGTAATTCATCCACTAAGAAGAGAGACAACAATGAGTTATTTTGGTACCGATGGTATTCGTGGCAAGTTTGGCGTATTGCCGATTACCCCTGAATTTGCACTTAAATTAGGCTTTGCAGCAGGGAAGGTACTCAAGCGACATAGCAAGAAAAATAAACCGCTGGTGGTGATGGGGAAAGATACCCGTTTATCAGGCTATATTTTGGAATCTGCCTTGCAGGCGGGCCTTAATGCGGCAGGTGTTTATGTACATTTACTGGGTCCATTACCGACTCCTGCAATTGCCCATTTGACCCGTGCACTGCATGCCAGTCTGGGTATTGTTATTTCAGCTTCTCATAATCCGTATTTTGATAACGGGATTAAATTTTTCTCTAGTGAAGGCAAGAAACTACCGGATGCCTTACAAGATGAAATTAATCAGGAGCTCGAAAAAGAAATAAGTATTGAAGATACGGCGAACCTGGGTAAAAGTTTCCGTGTCAAAGATGCTAATGGTCGTTATATCGAATTCTGTAAATCGACTTTCCCATATCATTTAGATCTGAATGATTTAACGATTGTAGTGGATTGTGCCAATGGGGCAGCCTATAACGTGGGTCCTGCAGTGTTCCGTGAATTGGGCGCAAAAGTTATTGCAATGTTTGATGATCCTGATGGTCTCAATATCAATAAAGACTGTGGCTCAACACATCCTGAGAATCTGCAAAAAGCAGTCGTTGAATATCAGGCTGATCTTGGGATTGCCTTTGATGGAGATGCTGACCGTGTCATTATGGTCGACAAAAACGGTGAGCAGATTACTGGTGACCATATTCTGTATATCCTTGCGACTCAGGCCAAAAATAAGCCAGCAGGAATTGTAGGCACACTCATGAGTAATATGGCGCTGGAACTGGCTGTAGAAAAAGCCCAAGTCTCATTCTTGCGTGCCAAGGTGGGTGACCGTTATGTATTACAAGGTCTGGAGCAAAAGGGATGGGTCACTGGCGGTGAGCCATCCGGTCATATCCTGACATTAGACAAGAGCACCACGGGTGATGCCATTATTGCTGCGCTACAAGTATTGACAGTGATGGTCGAGCAGAAGAAAGCCCTGCATGAACTGGTAGCTGATTTCCGCTTGTTACCGAACGTATTGGTCAATGTACGTCTGGATGCCATGTTTGATCCGTACGCCGTCCCTGCGCTTGCTGCTGAATTTGAAAAAGCAGAACAACAGCTGAAAGGCCGTGGCCGCTTGCTGATTCGTAAGTCAGGTACTGAGCCGGTTATTCGTGTTATGGTGGAAGGCGAAGACCTGGATGAAGTCACTACACTGGCCCATTCATTGGCAGATGCTATACGTGCCAATGCTGCCTAAACTTGCTGACTGATTATAGAGAGATGGAATGACTGATTTAATTAAAGATCTGAGTGAACTACGCCTGAATTATCAGAAAGGCGAGCTGCTTGAGGATCAGGTTAAACTGGATCCACATGAACAGTTTTTGCTCTGGTTTAACCATGCCCTGGCAGCGCAATTGCATGAGCCTTATGCCATGTCACTGGCTACGGCAAATGCGCAAGGTCGTCCGCATGTACGCACAGTCTTGCTACGTGGGGCGACTCCAGATGGCTATGCTTTCTATACCAATTATGATAGCCAGAAAGGGATGGATCTTGAGGTAAATCCTTATGCTGAGCTGCTATTTTACTGGCAGGAGCAGGAACGACAAATCCGTGTTTCTGGGCGTGTAGTTAAAATCTCTGAAGAAGAATCCACAGATTATTATCATAAGCGTCCACGTGACAGTCAGATTGCTGCGCATGTCAGTACGCCCCAGAGTGGTGTGATTGCCAGTCGTGATGAGCTGCAGCAGCGTTTCTGGGACTATCATGATACGATGGCGAACCAGGAACAGCTTGATAAGCCAGAATTCTGGGGTGGTTACCGTTTAGTACCTGATTATTATGAATTCTGGCAAGGACGTCCAAATCGTTTGCATGATCGTCTGAGTTATACCAAGAATGACGATGCCTGGACATTGCAGCGACTGATGCCATAAATGCCAAAACTTGAAATCAAGCAGCGCCCTTTACTGACCCGTCCTGAATCTTTTCAGGACGTACCGTCTTTTATTGCAGAGATTCTGGCACGCCGTGGAGTGGAATCGCAGCAGGAGCTGGAGCTGAAACTCAAGCATCTGTTGGCACCGAGCATGAAAGGCTTGCCGGAAGCCATTCAGCTGATCGATGCAGCGATTGATGCAGGTCAGAAAATCGTGATTGTCGGTGATTATGATGCCGATGGTGCCACCAGTACCGCATTAATGCTGCTGGCACTGCGTGATATGGGAGCGGATGTTGATTATCTGGTCCCCGACCGTTTTAAATATGGCTATGGCTTAACGCCGGCAATTGCTGATCTGGCATTTGCCAGTTTTACCCCTGATCTACTCATTACTGTGGATAATGGTATTTCCAGTCATGACGGGGTAAAACAGGCACAAGATCATGGTATGCAAGTGATCATCACTGATCACCATCTTACCACCAAACCGACACCTGCTGCTGAAGCGGTGGTCAATCCAAATCAGCTCGGTTGTGAATTTCCAAGCAAGGCACTGGCTGGGGTAGGCGTGGCTTTCTATGTATTAGCCAATCTATCTACCCATCGTAAGAAGCTTGGTAAGTCTTCTACAGTAATCACCAATTATCTGGATCTGGTGGCACTGGGAACCTATGCAGATGTAGCTAGCCTGGACTATAACAACCGCATTCTGGTTGATGCTGGACTGAAGCGGATTCAGCAGCACTTATGCCGTCCAGGGATTAGTGCACTGCTGGAAATCGCAGGGCGGGATGCAGCAACGTTAAAAGCCCAAGATCTCGGTTTTGTACTCGGTCCGCGCATTAATGCGGCTGGACGTATGGAAACCATGGATATCGGGATTGAATGTCTGCTCGCTAAAGATCTGGCAACTGCTTATCCACTCGCAGAACAGCTGAATCAGCTCAATGTCGAGCGCCGTCAGGTCGAAGGCAAGATCAAGCAGGAGGCGCTGGCTGAACTGGAAAAAATCCAGCTGGATGAAACAGAGCTGCCAGCTGCCCTGATCATGTTTGAACAGCATTGGCATCAAGGCGTGATTGGAATTGTCGCTGGACGTTTAAAAGAACAGTTTCATCGTCCAAGTATTGTTTTTGCTGCAGATGCAGATGGCATTCATATCAAGGGTTCTGCACGTTCAATTGAGGGGATTCATATCCGTGATGCGATTGAGCGGGTGGCTGAACAAAATCCACATATTGTCAGTCACTTTGGTGGGCATGCAGCAGCAGCAGGACTGACCATTAAAAAAGCACATTTTGCTGAATTTAAGCAGACCTTTGAACAGTTAATTGGCAGTATGGATGAAAGTCTGTTTACTGCAACGTTATGGACTGATGGTGAGTTGCCAGCCTCTGCATTTCAGATTGATACAGTAGATCTTTTGCATAATCTGAGCCCATGGGGACAGAAATTTCCACAACCTATATTTGAAGGCATATTTAAAGTATTGGATTATCGCTGGCTTAAAGAGGTACATCTGAAGCTGCGAGTGGCGTTGGAAAATGGACAGGTGGTGGATGCGATTGCTTTTAATGCAGCCAGTAAATATCAGTTTGACCCAATGCAGGACAGTGTACGTCTGGTCTATGAACTGGATAAAAATATCTTCAATGGAAATGTCAGTTTGCAGATGCGGATTGCACATCTGGAACAGTAAATAAAAAAAACCGCTCTTTTGAGCGGTTTTTTTATACTCTGTAATATTTAATTAGAAGCGATAGGCACCACGTACACCGAAGATGTCAGCATTGTCACCAAAAGTAATACCACCTTCTAAACTAAATTGCTGAGAAAAGAATTTTTTAGCACGTATACTAAATACGTCAGTACCTTCTAAGTCAGAATCAGTATATCCAATACCTACACTAAAGGTTTTATCTAGATATAAATCAGCTCCCAGATTATACGCATCGATGTCACCGAAACTGGCACCAGCTTCAAAATTCATATCATAAGTTCCAACTTGAGTTACATATTTCGCACGTAACGTTGGATCAATTTCATCATCTGCGTCATCTTCAGAAATGCCGATAAGTCCTAAAGCAACTAATAAACCAGGAACTGGTAAGTAGCCTGCTTCAGCGCTATAACTGGTTAAATCCCCAAAATCATTATCAAAATGAGAAAGACTACCACTCAAGTAAAAATCTGAATTTGGAACAAAGTATTTAATACCTGCTTGAATCCCAAAAATCTCTGAGTCATCTACATAACTTAAAGCACCATTTATATTGCTCGCGCGATTTAAGAATGCAGCTTCGTTTAAAGGGTAATTTTTGATTTGAACTGGGCTGAAGTAATGAGTGCCATCAATCGAAAAACCTACATCTGAACCACCTTGGTCGCGGTCTAGGATCTCAATAGTGCCACCTACTTCAGTCTGATAAGCATGGCTCAAACCAAATGTACCCAGCAGGGCAGTTACAAGTACAATTTTTTTTAACATGTAAAAGTCTCGGTTGTTATTGATAAAACTTGAAATTTTATACTTGTAACAAATTGTATGTTTTTTATTCTTATGGTCAAGACCATTGGTCTTATTTTGGTGCATTAAAAAGCCCCTCCGAAGAAGGGCTTTTTTATTAAAGCTATGTCTAACTTAGATTAGAAGCGGTATTTTGCAGCTACACCAAATTTGTTGTAGTCATTATTACCTGCTTCACCAAAGCCTACACGGCCTTCAAGGCTAACTTGCTGGTTGATGAATTTACGTGCACTCACACCAAATTCACTACGGTCGATAAGGTCATTGTTCTGATAGTCAGCACCAACGCTTAAAGTTTTATCGATAAAGTAGTCAGCTTTCAGGTTGTACTCATCGAGATCACCAAAAGCGGCACCAGCTTCAAGGTTAATGTCTTTACCGTTGCTTAAGGTAGTCACATATTTTGCACGAAGTGTTGGATCTACACCGTCATCACGGTCGTTATCCCATCCTTTCACACCAGCAGCAATCAATAAGCCTGGTGCTGGAAGGTAACCCACTTCTGCAGCATAAGTCGTTAGGTCATTATCGAAGTCATCATTGTCTTGCAAGTCATGACCACTCACCTTACCACCTAGATAGAAGTCTGAATTCGGTACAAAGTATTCTGCACCGACACCGTAACGATGTGCTTCAGCATCACCAATTTCATCATATTGGTATTCAGCTTTCACATTACTTGCACGATCAAGGAAAGCAGCTTCGGCTAATGGTGAATTACGCGTTTGTACAGGATTAAAGTAGTAAGTGCCATCTACACCGAAAGAGCCGCTTGAACTACCGTTGTCCGGATCTGTTAAGCCTGCTGATGCACCAATTTCTGCTTGATAAGCATGTGCTGCGGTACCCGTAAAAGCTACGGCTGAAATTAGTGCTGAAGCGATTGCTAATTTTTTCATGCGGATACTCCCCTCTGAAATATTGGCTGGGATTTAATAAATTTTTTGTTACAGTTTCAGTCTAGCCCAAATCGACAGATCGTCAATCAAGGGAAAGTTACATTAATGTCAATTCAGTAATTTTGTGTAATTTTATGATTTTAATTCATTGAAATATAAATAAAAAAACAATGTTTTGTTTTATTAAAACTATGTAAAGATTGTGAATTTTAGAGATTTTGATTAATAAATAATCAGAAAATTTATGATTAAATAGACTGGTTGAGTTTTAAAAAATTAGAAATTTTTCGTTAATAAAATTCATTTTGAATGCATTTTCTCTCTATATGAAGATGAATCAACACTGCTAAATTGATTGAGTTGAATTATTGAAATAAATATTTATGGCAGGCAGAAATCATACAGATGTCCTGTTCAAACTGCGGGAAAGGACTGTGATATAATTGCCTGCTAAAAATTTATGCCTTATTGATTGAGAGAAATTCACGTGGAAATTAATCCTTATCTACTCCAGCTAAAAGACTTGAACGAACGTGGTCAAACACTACGGGGGTATCTTTGACTACGATCTGAAAAAAGAGCGTTTGGAAGAGGTTCTCCGTGAATTAGAAGATCCAGCCATCTGGAATGATCAGAACCGTGCGCAGGCTATGGCCAAAGAAAAAGGCGAGCTTGAGAATGTACTGAATGTACTGGATGGTCTGGCGAATCAGCTTGAAGATGCACAAGCCATGCTTGATCTGGCTGTAGAAGCCGATGAAGAAGCCATGCTTGAAGATGTTCAGGCAGAATTAACAACAGCAGAAGAAGAGCTGGCAAAGCTTGAATTCCGTCGTATGTTCAGTAATCCAATGGATCCAAATCCATGCTATGTGGAAATTCAGGCAGGTTCAGGTGGTACAGAAGCACAAGACTGGGCATCGATGCTGCTGCGTATGTACATGCGCTGGATTGAACGTCATGGTTTTAAAGCAGAAGTGATGGAAGAGTCTGACGGTGATGTAGCCGGGATCAAGTCTGCTACGATCCGTGTAGAAGGTGAGTATGCCTATGGCTGGTTACGTACCGAATCAGGTGTACACCGTCTAGTACGTAAATCACCATTTGACTCGGGTAACCGCCGTCATACCTCATTCTCTGCAGTGTTTGTATCGCCTGAAGTAGATGACAATATTGAGATTGAAATCAATCCTTCAGATGTTCGTACAGATACTTACCGTGCCTCGGGTGCCGGTGGTCAGCACATTAACAAAACTGACTCTGCGGTACGTCTGACTCATATTCCAACCGGTATTGTGGTGGCCTGTCAGAACCAGCGTTCACAACATGCCAACCGTGACCATGCCTGGAAACAGTTACGTGCAAAACTCTATGAACTGGAAATGAGCAAACGTAATGAAGCGGCTCAAGCATTAGAAGACTCGAAGTCTGACATTGGTTGGGGTAGCCAGATCCGTTCTTATGTACTGGATGACTCACGTATCAAAGACTTACGTACTGGTGTTGAAAATTCAAATACAGGTGCAGTTCTGGATGGTGATCTGGATAAATTTATTGAAGCAAGCTTAAAACAAGGCCTGTAAACAGACCTTTTAACTCTCTGCGTAGCAAAGCAGATACAGTTTGTGACTCTTATATCTAAAATATTCGATATATAAATCGAAAAAATACGATATACTGGGATAAATGCTGCAATCAGCTTTGTTGCGCACGACTATGTGATGTGACTATGGACTTTGATCTGATCTTTAAAGCACTGGCAAATCCCACACGCCGACAAATTCTGGAATGGTTAAAAACACCAGAGCAGTTTTTGTCTGCCGAAGAATGTGGCGGCTTTCAGCGTGGTGTTTGTGCGGGCCAGATTGAAAAATTAGGGCAAGTCTCGCAGTCCACCATGTCCAATCATTTGTCCGTGTTACAGCAGGCGGGATTAATTACTGCCACTAAACATGGGCAATGGTCATATTTCTCCCGCAACGAAGCTTTGATTCAGCAGTACATCGAACATCTACAACAACACCTCTAAAATAGATCTGGAGGTCGGAGTCAGTATGGCTGAATTAAATACCCCCCTGAAACTGGGTGCGCTTGAATTAAAAAACCGTGTCATCATGGCACCTTTAACCCGTAGTCGTGCAACCGATGAGCGTGTCCCAACCGCGATGATGGCTGAGTACTATGCCCAACGTGCAAGTGCAGGCCTGATCATTTCTGAAGCGACTGTCATTTCTGAAGAAGCCAATGGTTACCGCAATACACCTGGTCTATTTACAGATGCACAGGTTGAAGGCTGGAAACTGGTAACCAATGCTGTACATGAGAAGGGTGGTTTAATCGTTGCCCAACTATGGCATGTGGGGCGTGTTTCTGATCCAGAGCTGTTAAATGGTGAAACACCGGTATCTGCAAGTTCAGTACAACAAGCCGGTCACGTCAGCCTGTTACGTCCTAAGCGCCCTTATGTTCTTCCACGTCCGCTGGAAATCTCAGAAATTCATGCCATTACCGAGCAATATAAGCAGGCTGCTATTCGTGCCAAAGACGCCGGTTTTGATGGAGTAGAGTTGCATGGCGCCAATGGTTATCTGATTGACCAGTTCCTGCAAACCAAGACCAACAAGCGTGATGATGAATACGGTGGTTCCGTTGAAAACCGGGCTCGTTTCCTGCTGGAAGTGGTGGATGCCTTGATCGAAGTCTGGGGCGCAGATCGTGTTGGTGTGCATCTGGCACCACGTGGTGACGAGCATGACATGGGTGATGATGATCCACGTGAAACATTTGGTTATGCGATGGAGCAGCTGGGCAAACGTCAAATCGCGTTTTTCTTTACCCGTGAATATCTGGCTGAAGACAGCATTTCTGAATATATGAAACAGCGTTCAGGTGGCGTGCCGTATATTGCCAACATGCGCTTGAGCCGTGAGGATGCTATTGAACTTTTAGCCTCAGGTAAAGCAGATGCGGTCTCTTTTGGTAAGGCCTATATTGCCAATCCGGACCTATACGAGCGTCTGTTGCAAGATGCACCGCTGAACGAGCTAAAACTGGAAAATATGATCGGCAGTCAGGCGGCTGAGGGTTATATTGATTACCCGACTTTGGCAGAAGTAAAAGTTTTAAGCACAATAGAATAATCTGAAAATGAGCCACATCGGTTAACATGTCGATGTGGCTCTGTTATATTTTGCCGATTCACTCAATTTCGGGGCAACATTTGGCTACTCCTTTTTGGTACAACGCGGCACTGACACTGATCAAGCCTTTATATCAGTCACGTATTCGCAAGCGTGCGGAAAGTCCTGAACAACTACAACAGGAATTGCTTGAGCGTTTTGGTCCGTTTCAGACCCCCAAAAACAAACATGCCATCTGGTTTCATGTGGTTTCGGTTGGAGAAACCAATGCGGCACAGCCACTGATTGAATATTATTTAAAATCAGGCCATCCGGTGCTGGTGACCAATACCACTAAAACAGGTCAGGCACGCGCTAAATCTCTTTTTCTTAAAGAACCTTATTTAAATTTATTTCAGGCAGTTTATTTACCTGCCGATCAAAAACATCTGATTCGGGATTTTTATCAGAAATATCAGCCTAAATTGCTATTATTGATGGAGACCGAGCTCTGGCCAAACCTCATTGATCAGGCAAAGAATTATAAGGTGCCCTGTCTGTTGCTGAATGCCCGTCTTTCAGAAAAATCAGCTCAAGGTTATGGCAAGGTCAAAGGGCTAACCTGTGGCATGCTGAACGCAATGCAGCAGCTATTGGCTCAAGATCTTGCAACCCAACAACGTTATATTGATTTAGGCATCGAAACTAAAAAAACCCAGGTTTTAGGCAATATCAAGTTTGATATCACGGCACCACAGCAGTTTATTGAGCGTGCGAGTGAGTTAAAACGGGAATGGACTTTACAAGGCCGTAAGATCATTACCTTGGCCAGTACCCATGCACCGGAAGAGCAGCAGCTGATGGCCGAATTAAAAGCAGCTCTAGATACTGATCCAAACTTACTGTGTATTGTGGTGCCACGTCATCCGGAACGTTTTGATGAAGTGTTTCAGGCCGCGCAGGCTCTCAACTTAACCACCCAACGCCGTAGTTTGGAACAGAAAATTGAAGCGGATACCCAGATTTATCTGGCAGATTCAATGGGTGAGATGTGGCTGTGGTATGCACTTAGCCAAGTCTGCTATGTCGGTGGTTCTTTAAATGAGCCAGGTGGTGGACATAATATTCTGGAGCCGATTGCACTAAATGTACCTACGATTCTGGGTAAGAATTATTTTAACTTCCAGACCATTGTCGATGAGTTTGTTGAAGCTCAAGCTGTAGAAGTGGTAGAGAATGTTCAGCAGGCAGCTACAACTTTGCTGAAGATTCTAAATAATTCCTCCAAGGCAGAAAGTTTAAATACCGCAGCACAAAAGATTATGCAGCAGAATCAGGGTTCGCTTGCCAAGCATATTGCAGTAATAGATCAGTATTTGTAAAACTGCACCACACTCGCATATATCGGTTTACTACTAAAAGTTTAATTGTAGAGATGACCTACTTTTCAGAGATGAAAATTAGCAAAAATCTTTTGTTTGATTGAGGATACATCCATGTACCCTAATCAAACGGGTGACATCCATGTCACCTGTCACGAATGCCAATGGCGAGTTGTTATTCCTATATGACTCATTGTTGTGCTGATGATTGTCGTGCAGACAATGCGTTACTGAATTAAATCTTTTGATTGGTTTTTAGTTATGAACATCGTCCTACTTGATCCTCGTCAAACCCAATCTGAGATTTGGACGATCAGTGCCAAACGCCAATTGGAACATTTGCAGACACATTTGGACATTCAAGTCGGTGATACGCTAAAAGTGGGTATCCGTGAAGGGAAACGGTATCTCACAGAAATTATCGAAATTACAGAAAAAATAGTTCGTCTGAAACCCTTAAAAGAAGAAGCTGTGCCTGCGAAGTTGCCAGTGACGATGATTGTGGCTTTACCACGTCCAAAGGTACTGCGTCGTCTGATAATGGATGCGGTGACACTTGGGGTGGAGAAGATCATTCTGCTGCATAGCTATCGGGTTGATAAAAGCTATTGGCAAACTCCATTTTTACAACAGTTAGATCATTATATAGAGCTGGGACTGGAACAGGCCGGGGATACGATTGCGCCGAAAATTGAACTCTATAAACGTTTTAAGCCCTTTGTAGAAGATGTACTACCGACCTTGATTAGTACAGATTGCCCGGGTTATGTGGCGCATCCTTATGCTGAAAGCAAAATGCCTTTTGCAATTGAGCATCGGTGTACGGTGGTGATTGGACCAGAAGGCGGTTTTATTCCTTATGAAATAGATCTACTTATAAAAAACGGTTGCCAAGCTGTGAGCCTTGGCAACCGTATTATCCGTACTGAAACAGTAATCCCTTATGTCTTAGGTCGACTGTTTAGCACGGCCTGAAGCATCTTCAATATTTTCACCACGGTACACTTTTACTTCTTGTACAGGGTAAGGAATTGAAATGCCATGTTCCGCGAAGGCTTCAATCACATGTTCCTGAACGGTACTGATTGAATTACCTGTCGAATTTTCCTGGGTATCGACCCACCAGGTTACTGTCAGATTAATCGAGAAGTCAGCCAGTTGAGTCACATTGACATTAAAAGCAGGCTGGCTGAGGATCAACTGATCCTTGTCCAGAATTGCCATAATGATACTCTTGGCTTTCTGCACATCATCTTCATAGCCAATTCCAACCACAAACTGACAGCGGCGGCGCGGATAAGCCGTATTTACCGTCACGGCACTGGTATATACCGTTGCATTTGGAATCACAATACGGCGGCCATCGGGTGAGCGCAGGAAAGTTGCACGGATCTGGATATCTTCTACCGTACCCTCCATGCCTGAGACAATAATGTCATCGCCAATTTTAAACGGTTCACCGAGCAGAATTAGCACGCCGGACAACAGGTTCTGGAAAATATCCTTGAAGGCGAAACCGATCGCCACCGAACCAATCCCCAAGGCACTCATCAGCTGCCCGGGTGTAAAGCCTGGAATGGCAATGACCATGGCAATCAGGAAGCCAATAAAAAGAATTGCAGATGTACCGACACGGTTAAGTACCAATACTAGGTTCTGTTTACTGTAACTCCGTTCACCAATCGCTTTACGTACAAAAAACTTGAACAGTTTCGAAAGCAGGTAAAAGATACTGAAAACTACCAGTGCGATACAGATATAAGGCAGGCGCTCCCAAAACGCCTCAATAAATTTATCGACGGTTGAATACGCATCATTATATTTAGCCGTGTGCTCAATGACGGTCTGAGCAGTTTTTTCAGTTGCTTGATGCAACAGCTCAGTGGTCTCTTCAGTCACTTGGCTTAGAGCATTGTCTTTTTCAGCCACGAGTATCCCGATTATAAAAAAATCGCATTATTTTGCCTGATTTTTACATTGAACTTAATAGAAAGTTGCATAGCCCTTGCGGGTGATAGCAAAATTTAACATAAGCTTAAAAATATTCTGTCCCTTGCTGGATCACTTCCTGTGGACTTTCTAGCTCACCACTTCCCATCATAAAGGATACCATGCTGCTAGCAGCAAATAGACTTAACACGGTCAATAGTATCATCAGCCAGGCCAGAATTTTTTCCCAGACTGCAGTTGGTCGCGGTGCACCAAAGCGGTTATGTCCTGCTGTGCCTCTTGCCAGCAGCAGATAGAAAATAAATAAAATATTAACCACCGGCACTAGCATCAGCAGCATCAGCCAGCCAGATTTGTTTAGGTCATGCAGGCGGCGTGCCACTACCACAATATAGAAATACAGATAGAACACAACCAACAGCAGATAGCCCAAGCCAGCCAAACCAGTCAGTGCATCAACAAACTGCTGATTATCCAGAGACAAGGTGGTCAGGCTGAAAATACCGCTGACCAGACTGAGGGCAATCGAAGCAAAGAAAAAAATGATATGCAGGAAAGCGTACCAGCCAATAAAGCTGAGCCGGCCAAAGCGCCCTTCAAGAGATAGCGGATTATCATTGGAAGGTACCGGAGAGCGGGAGAAGAATGGCGAAGTATCTTTAGAGTTCATGGGCTGAGCCAGTTCAAGTAATTGAAAACAGGCAAACATGTTTGCCTGTAAGGAAGTATAAAAATTCAACACTATTATAAGATTAAACGGAATGGTGAGATACGAAAACTAGACAGGAATGTATTGGATTCACCTGTAAACCTATGTTTTAAATGAATTGATCAGAATACGACCAAAGCATGATTGTCCAATTTGAGATAAGCCGTTCATACTGAGCTATGCATAAAAAACAATCAATAACGTGGCATCAACCTCTCGTGATGAGAGGGAATAAGATCAAGGAAGTAAATAATGAAAGAGATCTATCCTGTACCAGCAGAATTTAAAAAAACCGCACGGACCACCGAGGCTGAATATTTCGAACGCTATCAGCGCTCTATTGAAGAACCGGATGAATTTTGGGCCGAGCAAGCCCAGCGCCTTGACTGGATCAAGCCATTTACCAAAGTTAAAGATACCAGCTTCGACAAAGATAATTTCAAGATCGAATGGTTTGCTGATGGCCAGCTGAATGTCAGTGCCAACTGTCTGGACCGCCATCTAAAAGAGCATCCTTATAAGCCGGCAATTATCTGGGAAGGCGATCACCCATCCCGTCACAAGATTATCTCTTTTCATGAGCTGTATGATGAAACCTGCCGCTTTGCCAATGTTCTGAAAAAAAATGGCATCAAGAAAGGTGACCGTGTGGTGCTGTACATGCCAATGGTCTCTGAAGCTGCGATTGCCATGCTGGCCTGTGCCCGTATCGGCGCAGTACATTGCGTGGTATTTGGCGGTTTCTCGCCAGACTCGCTGGCTAGCCGTATTGAGGACAGTCAGGCGAAAATGGTCATCACGGCTGACTCCGGTATGCGTGGCGGCAAGCCCATTCCACTGAAAGCCAATGTAGATGAAGCCCTGAAAATTGCTGGTACTGAATCAGTAGAGCATGTCATGGTGGTGCATCGCACGGGTAATCCGATCGAAATGAAAGAAGGTCGGGATCTGTGGTATCACATGGAAATCATGACAGTCAATGAGATCTGCCCACCTGAACCCATGAATGCAGAAGATCCACTGTTTATTCTGTATACATCAGGCTCAACAGGCAAGCCAAAAGGGGTACTGCATACCACCGGTGGTTATCTGACGTATGTGAACTCTAGCTTCCGCGAAGTTTTCGACATCAAGCAGGATGACGTGTTCTGGTGTACCGCTGATGTGGGCTGGATTACGGGTCATTCCTATGTACTGTATGGTCCATTGTCGAATGGTACCACCACAGTCATGTTTGAAGGGGTTCCGCAATATCCAAGCTGGGCACGCACCGGGCATATCGTGGACAAACACAATGTCACTATTCTCTATACCGCACCCACTGCGATTCGCGCCATGATGCGTGAAGGGGATGCCTTTGTCCGTGAAAGTGACCGCAGCAGCCTGCGCCTGCTCGGTTCAGTCGGGGAACCGATTAATCCGGAAGCCTGGAACTGGTACTACAGTGTGGTAGGTGAAAGTCGCTGTCCAATCGTGGATACCTGGTGGCAAACCGAAACCGGTGGTTTCATGATTACCCCATTACCGGGTGCGACCGATCTGAAACCGGGCTCTGCAACCCGGCCATTCTTTGGTGTGCAGCCAGCGATTGTTGATGCTGAAGGCAAAGAGATGGAAGGTGCAGTGGAAGGTAATCTGGTGATCAAAGATTCCTGGCCAGGTCAGATGCGCACCATCTGGGGTGATCCGGAACGCTTTATCGAGGCTTATTTCTCGACTTATCCGGGCACCTATTTCACGGGTGATGGTGCGCGTCGGGATGAAGATGGCTATTACTGGATTACCGGTCGTGTCGATGACGTGCTGAATGTGTCAGGTCATCGTCTGGGAACAGCTGAAATTGAAAGTGCGTTGGTGGCACATGAGTCTGTAGCTGAAGCTGCAGTCGTGGGTATGCCGCATGATATTAAAGGTCAGGGTATCTGTGCTTTCGTGACTCTGCAGGCAGGAACCGAGAGTACGGAAGAACTGCGTGCTGAACTGGTGGCCTGGGTGCGCAAGATTCTTGGACCAGTCGCGACGCCAGATGCACTGCACTGGGCGCCGGCATTACCGAAAACCCGCTCTGGTAAAATCATGCGCCGTATCTTGAGAAAAATTGCAGCGAATGAACTGGATAGCTTAGGTGATACTTCAACTTTAGCCGAACCACAGGTGGTGGATAACCTGATTGCCGAAGTGCAAAGAACCGCTTAAATTTTTATAAAATCAAGAGAATACCGGCTTTCTTTAGCCGGTATTTTTATATCACTGATAAGCTCTGCATGCTTTCGGATATGGGCTCCGAGTTTGATCTGTTAAGCTTCTGGCATGCTGTAGATAGCTAAAATGAGTACAAAAGAATGAATGTGCGACAACAATACCTGAATCAATCTCCGCTTGATATTGCTCAGTCTCTGGCAGATCAATTTGCCTTGAGCGCAGCTGAACGTGATAAACAGGGTGGCAATCCCAAGCAGCAACGCGACCTGATTCGTGACAGTGGCTTGCTGGGGTTGTCTATTCCAAAGCAATATGGCGGGCAGGGTGCAGACTGGCAGACAATTTTTCAGACCATTCAGGCAATTGCACGCGTAGACAGTTCACTGGCACATGTTTATGGCTTTCATCATTTACTGATTGCGACGGTACAGCTGTTCTCACAGCCGGAACAATATGGCTTATGGTTTGAACAGACTGCACGTAAAAACCTATTCTGGGGCAATACCTTAAACCCGCTGGATCGCCGTACGAAAGTTAGTAAAACTTCTGACCAAGAATATATTTTCCATGGAGACAAGAGCTTCTGTTCCGGTTCAATCGACTCAGACATCCTGCTCTGTTCAGGTTATAACGAAGAGGGCCAACTACTGATTGGCGTAATTCCAACCCAGCGTGAAGGCGTCAGCTTCCTGGGTGACTGGAACAATATGGGCCAGCGTCAAACCGACAGTGGGACCAGTCATTTTGAACAGGTGAAAATTCATAAAGATGAGCTGTTATTGAATCCAGGGCCATTGAGTACACCATATTCCAGCCTGCGTCCATTGATTGCCCAGCTGATTTTTGTGCATATGTTCCTCGGTGTAGCGGAAGGGACCTTTGAAGTAGCCAAGCAGACTGTACAAAGTCAGAAAGCCTGGTCGAAATCACTGGTTGAAAACGCAGTCAATGATCCCTTTACCCAGAAGCATTTTGCCGATTTTTATGTACAGCTAGAAGGTGTACGTCTATTGGCAAATAAAGCCATTCAGACTTTGCAAAAGGCTTGGAATGTTGGCCCTGATCTAACAGTTGAAGAGCGTGGTGAAGTATCTATTGCCATTGCCACCGCAAAAATCGCTGCAACTAATACTTCACTGTATATTACCCAGAATATTTTCCAGGTCATGGGCGCACGAGCAACGACAGCCAAGCTAAATCTGGACCGTTTCTGGCGCAATGTACGCACTCAGACCCTGCATGATCCGGTGGATTATAAATATCAGGAAGTAGGTGAATGGGTACTGACGGGTAAAGTGCCTGATCCAAGTTTTTATTCTTGATTCATCTTTTAAAAAGCCTCCATTTGGAGGCTTTTTATTGGTTAGTAGTTTGACTTAAATTTGTTTAAATACTTCAATTGCCCGGACGCGGGACTGTTTTAAATCGACAATCGGTTTTGGATAATCCAGCCCTAAATCTGGATTTTTGGCATAAGGTTCATGAATGGTTTTAGCATCCAGATGTGCCAGTTCTGGAACCCATTCACGGATATAGTCGCCGTTGGGATCGAAACACTGTGACTGATTCACCGGATTAAAAATCCGGAAATAAGGTGCTGCATCCATGCCGGTCGAGGCACACCATTGCCAGCCGCCATTGTTAGCAGCTAGGTCACCATCAATCAGATGTTGCATAAACCAGGCTTCGCCCAGCCGCCAGTCGATCAACAGGTTTTTGCTCAGAAACATTGCAGTAATCATACGTACCCGGTTATGCATCCAGCCCGTTGCCAGCAGCTGGCGCATACCAGCATCAACAATCGGAATCCCCGTCCGGCCTTGCTGCCAGGCAGCTAAATCTTCTGGAGCATCACGCCATTCTATCGCCTTGGTATTTTCCTTAAATGGCTGATGTCTGGACACTTTAGGAAAATCGTGCAGGGTATGCTGGTAAAATTCACGCCAGAGCAGTTCATCCAGCCAGGTCTGCTGACCGACATCTTCAAGCTGGAAATAACCTTGAGAAGAGGTGAATAAAGCCTGCACACACTCCCGGATTGAAAGAATACCGATATTTAAATACGGCGATAACTGGCTGGTACCATCGATCGCTGGAAAATCCCGATCGGTTTTATAATCCTTTAGCCGGTCTGCGATAAATTCATTCAGTAATTCAAAGGCGTGTTTATCTTCAACTGGCCAATACGGGTTGGCTGTTTCTGGCCGATAAGCCTTAGAAAATTTATCCAAATTAAAATTAAACTGAGAAAGATCGAGTTGTAACTTAGGCTGTGCTTCAATATCTGGATAACAGGAAGGCACATCGATAAGCAGTCGTTCATAGCATTTCTTTTTAAATGCACTAAACACCTGATAAGGCTGCTGGCTCTGATTGCGGATCGAACCTAAAGGAAACAGGGTACGATCTTCATAGTATTCACAACTAATCTGATGCTGTTGCAATAATTGCTCGACAGCCTGATCACGCTGCTGCTCATTAAGCCCGGTTTCGATATTGTAGTACACGGTACTGATTTGAAATTGCTGGCATAGTGCCAAAAGTTGCTCTGGAATATCTGGCCAGAGCGGAATATTTAAAATCAGAAGAGGGATATTCAATGCTTCTAGCTGCTGTTTCACGATTTTTAGCCGGCGCAGATAGAAGTCGATCTTGATCGGTGCATCCTGATGCAGTTGCCATTGTTCAGGTGACAGGATGACCAGCGCCAGACATTGCCTGCTTTGTGCTGCATGCCATAAGGCAGCGTGGTCATGAAGGCGTAAGTCGTTCCGGAACCAGATCAGATGCATGATAGTTTTCTAAATCAATAAGATGCCATGCATTCTAGATAATCTGATCAAACAGAAATAGTAGAGAAATATTAACGTGATAGGAGCTGAAGTTTGTCACTATCAGCTCTGAAGGTATTAGCCTTTGGCGAGATGGATATTTTCCAGCGTATCTACCAGAGTTCGGGTCATCTGGTCAATTTCATAATTCACTTCATCACCAACCTGAACAGATTTCCAGGTCGTTAGGCGTAGGGTTTCTGGAATCAGGTCAATCGAAATCTCACTTTTGACACGATCAACATAGTTCACCGTTAGGCTGCAGCCATTCAGTCCGATAAAACCTTTTAGGAAAAAGTATTTGATATTGCCAGCTGGAATCTGCAGGTCGATATGCAAGGTTTCACCGCGACGCTCGATCTGAGTGACTTGAGCTGTGCCTTCAATATGTCCGTACAGATTATGACCGCCATTTTCCGCACCCACTTTTGCTGAACGTTCAATATTCACTTCATCACCGACTTTAAGCGATTTTAAGGTGGTGAGTTCAAGCGTGACATTAGAAATATCAAAATGAATCTGTTGCTGTTCACGGTCAATCGTGGTCACGGTCAGGCATACACCATTTACTGCGACACTGGCACCAATAAACACATCTGCAAAGAAACCTTGCTGATCACTGACAATGATCGTAACAAAGCCATCGCCTTTGCGAATTTCGACGACCTTTTCCAGGCCTTGGACAATACCGGTATACATAGTTAAAACATCTATTCTTGCAATTGCATCACATTGTAGGGAGGAATACAGAATCCGGCTAGCGTTGTACTGTACTGCCTGGTTTTCTGCCCAGATAAAAAAATCCCCTAAGCCGAGCCTTAGGGGAGTGAATGGAAAGCGCTGAGATTTGTTAGAATACTTATACGAGCTCAGCGTCTTCTTGTTGCACAGCTGTTGCCTGTTGTGCTTCAAGTTCACGGACCAAAGGCAAGACCTTTTGGCCAAAATATTCAACTTCTTCAATAAAGTGCAGGAAGCCAGACAGAATTAGGTCCACACCGACTTTTTTCAGTTCGATGATGCGTTCAGCAATTTGCTGCGGTGTACCAATCAGGTTGGTACGGAAGCCGTCATTGTATTGAACCAGATCTTCAAAAGTAGACTTGGCCCAGTTACCTTCACCTTCTGCGGTTGCTGCACCTGCTTCCCGCGTTGCATCACTAAAAGATCTCACTGCCTGGACATTGGCCTTGGCAACGATTTCCTGCAGTACTGCTTGTGCTTCTTCCTCAGTATCGCGCGCAATAACGAAGGCATTCACACCGATTTTCACCTGGTGATTGTTGGCTTTGGCCTTTTCCCGGATATCATCAATCTGTTTTTTCAGTTCTTCAGGTGTGTTGCCATTGGTAAAGTACCAGTCGGATACACGCGAAGCCATATCGCGTGCAGCGCGGGAGCTGCCCCCCTGGAAAATTTCAATATGCGGTTTCTGTACCGGCTTTGGACTCAAGCTATAGTCATTAAACTGGTAATACTTGCCATCAAAACTGAAATGATCTTGGGTCCAGACCCCTTTCAGGCTACGGATAAACTCTTCCGAACGGGCATAGCGCTGGTCATGCTCCAGCCATTCTTCACCAATTGCATCAAACTCGCCGCGGAACCAGCCACTGACTACATTAATTGCAATACGGCCATTGGTCAGGTGATCGATGGTTGCCAGCTGTTTAGCAGCCAGCGCAGGTTTCCATGGACCTGGCAGAATCGCAGCGATGACTTTCAAACGTTCAGTCTTGGCCAGAATACCGTGGCTAAAACTGACTGATTCATGCTGATTTTCTGCGTTATAGCCTGCAGTAAAACGGATCTGGGTCAGGGCATAGTCAAAGCCAGCTTTTTCCGCTGTCTGTGCCAGACGTACATTATAGTCATAGCTCCAGTCGGTACGCTGCTCGATGTTACTCACCACCAGACCACCGCTCACATTTGGAACCCAATATGCAAAAGTAATATGTTTGTTATTTGACATTCTTCTCACCCTCTAAAGAAGTTCTTCGTTAAGCAACTTGAGTTTTTGGTGCTTTTTTGCTGTGTAAGCGGGACTCTGCTGCATCCAGGCTAGGCACTGCTGCTGAAGGCAGCACTTCTTCCTGTTCGATCTGTTTATTGATACCCAGGTTCTGGTTGGCTTGTTGAGACTTTTCTTTAATCACTTCAGCACGTTGACCTTTGGCGGGTGTCCATTCCAGGATTGGTAATGCACGTGCGACAGCCAGTGTGATACGTGCGCGAAGCAGTTCGCTGTGAATGGTATATTCAGGTGTGAAGTCACGATCCGTTGCGTACACACCAATTGGTAATGTTTGTGCCTGAAAGAAGCTGAATAATGGACGTAATTGATGTTCAAGCACCAGTGCATGACGGTCACTGCCACCGGATGCTGCTAACAGGACAGGAACATCCACCAGTGCCGTTTGCTCTACAAAGTCGAAGAAGTGTTTGAACAGGCCAGTGAAAGAGGCACGGTAAACTGGAGTACCGACGATCAGTGCATCCGCTGCTTCTACAGCTGCCAAATCATCCTGAACGCGTTGCGGTAACTGGTTACGGTAGATTGCGCCACCCAGTAACTGACCAATTTCACTGAATTTAATGAAATGTACATTGATAGGTGTGGCTTCACCCAGCTCATCAATAATCGTTTGTACCAGCGCTTCAGTTTTAGAAGGATGATTTAAACCACCAGAAACGGCAACGATATTGAGCGGCTTTTGTAGATCTTGATTTGACATTTTGGAACCTAAAAACGGGTTAGTCTCGGAATGAGCCTATTAATCCAAAATGCGCTCATGGGTGTAAAATAAGGAAAAGCTGAAAAGTTATCTAAATTTGAGATATAACTGAAATATTTGCTTTTTGGAAAGCGAATCGCAACTAATACATTGATATTTTGACTTATATTGAATAAGAATAAGCATTTTAGTCAGCTGATAATGTATATACAAAAAAATGATGAGAATTAAATAATTAGTGAAATACCGATATTCTAGAGTTTATGTAAAGAAACTGGATATTATTTTTAAAAATTGTACAGTCTTGCATATCGCTGACCTACCGACTACAGGTAGAATATAAGCTACCGTGCACAAGATCTCTCTCACGTCCTATGAATATTTTAATCGTTGATGATCATCCACTGTTTCGTCATGCTTTAATTCAAGCCGTTCGTTATAGCTTACCGCAAGCACAAATTCATGAAACTGCAGCAGTCAATGAATTTTATGAACGCCTGGAAAATGGTCCTGAACCTGATCTTGTGCTGCTGGATCTGAATTTACCGGGTGCTTCCGGCTTTTCTGCATTGGTGCATGTTCGTGCCCAATATCCTTCGCTTCCAATTATTGTGGTATCGGCTCACGAAGAAGTTAGCATCATTCAACGCGCAATTGCACATGGTGCGATGGGTTATATTCCAAAATCAGCACATCCAAGCCATATTGGTGAAGCGATTCGTGAAGTACTGGAAGGCGAAATCTGGTTACCGCCAAATCTGCCCGCTAATATGAACTTCGATCCACGTGCGGCTGATGAAACTGCACTGGCTGAACGTATTCAGTCTTTGACCCCACAACAGTTCCGCGTATTGATGATGGTAGCAGAAGGTTTGCTGAACAAGCAGATTGCTTATGAACTGGATGTATCGGAAGCAACCATTAAAGCCCACGTGACTGCGATCTTCCGTAAGCTTGGCGTACAAAACCGTACCCAGGCTGTCTTGGCGATCAATGCGCTGAATATTGAAGAAAAGAAAATTTAAGCTTTTCGAAGCACCAAAAAAGACCTCCGCAGAGGTCTTTTTTTATGGTCTGAATATCTACTTTTAGGCAATACAGTCCTGTTTTGGCGTAAGGTCAGCACAGAACAGCGGGTTCAAGGCACATTGCAGTTCATCAATCTGCTCCTGAGTCACATAGCCTTTTGACATCAGGTATTCAGCAACACGGTCGTCACGCAGACTTAGAAAAGCTGCATCATACACACCCAGATCGACAAACAGCGCAGCCGTTTCCAGGCTGTTAAAGCGATCCAGGTAAACATCATTGCCATACATCAGGAAAATATGATCCTGTTCTGACTTTGGATCGACGCGTAGGCGCTCTGCCAGCTCAATTGGCGAGGTTTTAATAAAGAGCAGCTCAGAAAGTTCATCAAACTGTGAGGTGTCCAGCTGGTCATCACCAGTTTTAACCTTGGCCAGCCATGCTTTAAATACCAGTACCGCACCACCGCGCAATAACATGCTCCAGATCTGATGACGGGTATCTTCACTTAAATCTGCAGCTTCGGTTTCCAGAGACTGAATCAGCTTCGATTCCTGCTCTGCCAGACGCTCGAACAGCCCCAGGCCTTGCGGCTTATAGGCAAAAGGCTCAAACACATCAAAGTGCAGTTCTTCAAATACCTGTAGGGCGAGAGGAACTGCAGATTGATACAGGGTTTCTAGCGCTTCAATTTGAGCAGGATCAAGTTTGCTGTATTTAAACAGATTATTCCAGTCGATTGCCGGCAGCATGGCATTGGCACCGTATTGACGATGAAACTGTCGGTTCTGATTGATCTCAGTAGTAGTGTCTAAGCTCATGATTAGTCATCCTTTATGCAGTAATAAATGATCAGCTGACATGCGGATGAAGAATATAGGCATGAATAGATACTGATCGTTTCTAAGTCATATTTTTAGAGCGAAATAGGGGCATGAAAAAATACGACTAAAGTTCAAACCATCAAATTAATCCTATATTAGTCTATATAAAATAATAACTTACAATATTGTAACCAAGTACACACAGGTTCACGTCAGGAATGGTGAAGTTTTGCCATAGCGATTTTTAAAATGATATTTTTGGTCAATTGATGTAAGGATTTTTAGCCTGATTCTGATATTTTTGGCACATGCGCTTAAAAATCATGCAAATATTGAAATTTTTTGTGACATTTAACATAAAAAGTGCCTGCTTTATACAGTAAAGCAGGCACTTATCGAAACCATAACTACTTAACTGTCTGAGATTTTTAAACCCGATAACCATGAACGTAATGAAGCAGGTTTCAGCGGTTTTTTCAGCAGCACAATATTCAGTTCCTTAAGCTGCTGTGGCAGTTCAGGATCAGAATCCGCAGTGATCAAGGCAACCGGTACATTTGGCTTACGATTATCTACGATAAAGTCCAGGCCGCGTTGGTCATGATTCAAATGCTGATCCACCAGCCAGACCTGAATATTTTCCTGTTCAATCATCTCCTGTGCCTGTTCAGGCTCTGTAGCTTTAAATACCTGATATCCCCATTTGGTCAGCAAGGTCGACATACCTTCCAGAATGGTTTCATCATTGTCCAGACACAGCACTTTAAAGGCTTTGGACTTCAGCGGTACTGCCTGTACTGGAGCCGCCACAACTTTTGGTGCCTCAGTGAGCGGTACTTCAATCATGAAGCAGGAGCCTTTGCCATATTCAGAGTAGACGTGTACCGGATAGTCCAGCATGCTGGTCATACGCTGCACAATCGCCAGACCCAGCCCCAAACCTTGTTCACCCCACGGAGAGGTATGACCACAGCGCTCAAATTCCTGGAACAGCTTGATCCGCTGTTCTTCAGCAATACCCGGTCCGGTATCCCATACGCCAATACGGATATGATTCGGTTTGCTGCTGGAGCGCAGTACACCCACAATCACTTTACCGCTGGCAGTATAACGGAGTGCATTGCTGACAAAGTTCTGGATAATCCGGCGAATCCATTGTGGATCAGTATCAATCCAGAACTGCGCATCATGCACACTGAACTTGATGCCACGCTGTGCTGCGATGGATTTAAACTGTAATTCCAGATCGCTGAGCAGATCATGCAATGGATAGGCTTGACGCTTCGGCTGAATCGTTCCACCTTCCAGACGGGCAATATCCAGCAGGGCAGAGAGCATGCTTTCTGCACCATACAAGGCACGGTCCAGCTGCTGTAAGGTCTTGCGATCTTCTTCGCTTTGTACACTTTGTTCCAGTGCCGTACTGAACAGACGTGCTGCATGCATCGGCTGCAACAGGTCATGACTGGCTGCTGCAATAAAGCGGCTTTTGGACATATTCGCCTTGTCTGCCTGTTCACGTGCCAGTTGCTGTTCGGACAAGGCATCCGCAAGCTGCTGGGTACGATCACGCACACGTGCTTCCAGTACGGCTTCATTTTCACGGAAGGCGGTAATATCCGCAAAGGTCGTAACAAAACCACCGCCTTCAATCGGATTACCACGCATCTGAATCACACGGCCATCTTTACGGATCCGTTCGAATTCATGTGCACTACCAACCTGCATCCAGTGAATCCGTTTACGCACATGTTCTTCGACCGAACCCGGCCCACATTCACCGCGCTCGGCGTTATAACGAATTAGGTCAGCGATCGGGCAACCAACATAGACAATATCTTTTGGATAATCAAACAGCTTCAGATACTGGTTGTTCCAGGCTACCAGGCACATGTTTTCATCGACGACACTGACACCTTGGGTCATATGGTCGATCATGGTCATGATCAGGTTCTGGTTAAAGCGCTGCCACTGGGAAGCTTGGTCAAGAATATTGGCGACCTGACCAAGAGCCAGACCGTTATTTACCATCGCAGTGGTCAATAAGGTACGCGCTGAGGCAGCACCGATTGTGCCAGCCAGATATTGCTCGGTAAAGCGCCACCACATGCCATTGGCACTGCTATTTTCATTCAGCTCGACATTATTCTGGGTACAGAACTGCTTGAACGCACGCGTGGTAGGTTCTTCACCGGTAATGCGTTTGGCCAGGGTAATCAGGTCACCGACTTTTAAACGGGCCACATCCTGATGGGAATAGCTCACCTCAGTGGTTGGGCTCTGTGAAGGAAGTGGCTTTGTTTCATAATAGAAGAAACTTTCCGCCTGAATCTGCTCTGCCACACTTGGGCGGAAGATGCGTGACACCCAAATGTAGAGCAGTAAATTGAGACCGAGTGACCACACCACGCCATGAGTCAAGGAATCAAAGGATTCAAAACCCAGTAATGCTTCAGGACGAAGCCAGTTGAGCGCCAGTGGACCATAATTGAGAAAGTTGTGGCTAAACTGCTGATATGTTTCGGGCAGGCTACGCAGAATAGTCGGGAACAGTAAGGTATAAGCCCACAAAGCAAAACCGGTCAGCAAGCCGGCATAGACACCCTGTTTACTGCCACCCCGCCAGTACAGACCACCAATCAGGGCAGGGGCAAACTGTGCCACCGCACTAAAGGCCAGCAGACCGAAGATAGAAAGCTGATCAATATCATTAAAGAAATTGAAGAACAGGAAGCCCATCAGCATTACAGCTAAGATAGAGATGCGTCGGGTAAATTTCAGTACCAGTGGCAGACGTTTGTCATGGCGTGAAATCAGATTAAAACGCCACAGCGCCGGCATGATCAAGTCATTACTCAGCATGATCGATAAGGCAACGGAAGACACCAATAACATCCCGGTGGATGCCGAGAATCCTCCGAGGAAGGCTAATAGGGTCAGCCAGTCCTGGTTATAGCTCAGAGGTAAAGACAGTACTGCTACATCTGGAATCGCCAGATAATGTGGTGCCGCATGTAGTGCCCAACTGGCAATTGGAATGATCGCGATGGTGGTCAGAATCAGATAGACTGCAAACCAGCGGCGGGCGCCACGGATATGCTTTTCATCGCGCAGTTCAACCACGGCCACGTGGAACTGACGCGGCAAACAGATAATCGCCAATGCCGCGAGTAGGGTTTGTACCCAGAAACTTTCTGGCACGCCAAACAGCTGCACTTCATGGAAGGTGGTTTTGATATCACCCGCAATCTGTGACAAATTTTCCGGTGCAGCAAACATGAAGAAACCAGCAACTGCCAGTAATGCAAACAGCTTAACGAAAGATTCAAAGGCGACTGCCAGCATCAGACCGCCATGCTGTTCGGTATTGGCAATCTGTCGCGTACCGAAAATCATGGCCAGGATAGCCAGAACTCCGGTCAGGAACAGTACACTATTGGTAGTGCTGGCGATTCCCGCTGAAGGCTCCAGAATCACGGATGCACTCAGGGCAATCGCACGCAATTGCAAGGCCAGATAGGGAATAATCGCGATGACTGCCAGAATGGTAACCAGTGAAGCCAGTGGTCCACTTTTACCATAACGTGCCGCGACAAAATCTGCGATCGAGGAAATGGCATGGTGCTGACGTACTCGTCCCAACCGGCGCCAGATGTCATAACCAATCGCGACAAAAAGCAGTGGGCCGAGGTAGATAGGTAGGAAAATAATCCCTTCACGTACTGCAGCACCTGTTGCTCCATAAAAGGTCCAGGAAGAACAGTAGACACCTAAAGTTAAGCTAAACAATAGCATGCGTCCACGAGTGCTGAGACGACTGGCGTGTTTCTCCCCGAAAAATGCACAAACAAAGAGTAATGCGATATAGAGGGTGAGCACCCCTATGATGAGCCAACTGTTCATATTGCCTGAAGTGTACTGAGCATGCGGCTATAATACAGCATCATGAACGCAGGCGTTCAAATTGCTTATTTTTTAACGACCAAAGTCTAAATTACAACCACCTATAAAGCTTGTTAATTTGTACAGGTGATAATTCGAATTAAAAAATGGATGCCTAAGGTTGGGCATAGCAAGGAGAATATTTATGGATGAGAGACAAGTAGAACAGATTCTACAAAATCCCAAATTCAAGGAAATGGTCGCCAAAAAAAGTCGTCTTAGCTGGACACTTACGGCAATCATGTTGTTTGTATACGTGGGTTTCATGCTCTTGGTTGGTTATAACAAAGAATTTCTAATGAGTTCAGTCTCAGGTGGTGTGACGACTTGGGGGATTCCATTAGGACTTGGCATTATCGTATTGTCTTTTGTTTTATGTGGTGTGTATTCCTACATTGCCAATAACCAACTTGATCAACTGAACGAAGAAGCAATGCGCGAAGTTGAAGCAATCACTCATGAAAAAGGGCTGCACTAAGATGAAATGGAATTCATTTAAAGCACTTGCGGCATCAACATTATTGATGTCTGGTATGGCAGTTGCAGGACCTGATTTAGGTGCAGCTGAACAACAAGCCACGAATTGGCACGCGATTATCATGTTCGTGATTTTCGTAGGCGCAACGCTTTTCATTACCAAATGGGCAGCAAAACAAACCACCAGTACCAATGATTTCTATACTGCGGGTGGCGGGATATCAGGTTTTCAGAATGGTCTGGCAATTGCCGGTGACTTTATGTCAGCTGCATCCTTCCTCGGTATTTCCGCAATGGTCTTCCTGTCAGGTTTTGACGGCTTACTATATTCTCTAGGCTTTATGGTGGGTTGGCCGATTGTATTGTTCCTGGTGGCAGAACGTCTGCGTAACCTGGGTAAATTCAACTTGTCAGATGTCGTCTCTTTCCGTTTACAGGAAAAACCGGTGCGTACTTTGGCTGCATTAAGCTCCTTGGTTGTAGTAGCGTTCTACTTGATTGCACAAATGGTGGGTGCAGGTCAGCTGATCAAGCTTCTATTCGGTCTGAACTATAACATTGCAGTTGTTATTGTTGGTTTACTGATGATGGCTTACGTGATGTTTGGTGGCATGTTGGCAACGACTTGGGTGCAGATCATCAAGGCCGTAATGCTGTTATCTGGTGCGACCTTCATGGCTTTCATGGTAATGAAAGGCGTGGGCTTCAGTTTTACCAATATGTTTGAACAGGCGATTGGTGTTTATTCAAAAGTGCATGATTTGAGCTTGGCTGATGCAGCCAAAATCATGGGTCCGGGTAGCTTGGCGTCTAACCCGGTCGATGCTATCTCTCTTGGTCTTGCCTTGATGTTTGGTACAGCAGGTCTGCCACATATCCTGATGCGCTTCTTCACAGTAAAAGATGCCAAAGAAGCACGTAAATCGGTGGTCGTGGCGACAGGCTTTATTGGTTATTTTTACCTGTTAACCTTCATCATCGGTTTCGGTGCGATTCTATATGTATCGAATAACCCGCAATTCCTAGATGTAGCGAAAATGGCTATGACTGGCAAACTAGAGCTGGTTGGTGGTAACAACATGGCTGCAGTTCACTTGTCTGATGCTGTTGGCGGTGACTTGTTCATGGGCTTCATCTCGGCAGTAGCATTCGCAACAATTCTTGCGGTAGTTGCTGGTTTGACCTTGTCTGGCGCTTCAGCAATCTCACACGACTTGTATGCCAACGTATTTAAGAAAGGTCAAACCACACCTGAATCTGAACTGCGTATGTCTAAAATTGCGACTTTAGGTCTTGCAATCTTTGCCATGATTTTGGGTATCCTGTTCGAGAAGCAAAACGTTGCCTTCATGGTTGGTCTAGCTTTCTCTGTGGCTGCATGTGCAAACTTCCCAGTACTTGTACTTTCCATGTTCTGGAAAGGTTTAACAACTCGTGGCGCAGTAGCAGGTGGTCTTGTAGGTTTAGTATTAGCAGTGGTACTTATCGTACTGTCTAAAGCAGTTTGGGTAGATACATTGGGTATTTCTGATACACCAATTAATCCATACAATGGTCCTGCATTATTTGCGATGCCTTTAGCATTCTTCTTCTGCTGGTTGTTCTCTGTGACAGATAACTCTGCACAAGCGCAAGCGGAACGCAAAGCATTCGATGCACAGTTTGTACGTTCACAAACAGGTATTGGTATCTCAGGTGCCTCTGATCACTAAGATGATTTGATCACCTATAAAAAAGTCCCGCAAGGGACTTTTTTATTACCTGTAGATCCCGACGCTCATAAGGAAGTTCATCTTTTCCGTCCCTTTATTGCATAGCTGGATTTCGAAATTTTGGAAAAAATAGAAGATCAAGTCTTTTCTATGACATGTTACGAGAAGAACACAGGAGTACAACCAAGCGAATAAGAACAATAACTTATCATTTTACTTAAGTTTCGATATGTGATCGAAATACATTTTTTTATTCAGGTTTTTTTGAGTAATGTATGTGGGACCGATCTGGTCTGATTAATAAAAAGCAAAAATGGAGTGGATATGTCTTCCAGAACCACATCCTGGTATTCCAATGTGAATCCTCGTGTGTTTTTAACAACTGTCATCATCATTGGACTATTTCTTTTAATGGTGGTCCTGGCACCTAATTCGTTTGAACTGATGACGCAGCAACTGAACCAGTGGGTGACGACCTCTTTTAGCTGGTTCTATGTACTCTCTGTTGCAATTTTCCTGATTCTGCTGATTTTTATTGCACTATCGGACATGGGCAGGATTAAGCTTGGTCCGGACCATAGTATGCCGGATTATAACAATACCTCCTGGTTTGCCATGCTGTTTACTGCCGGCATGGGCATTGGGCTGATGTTCTTCGGTGTTGCTGAACCGGTAATGCACTATGTCACTCCGCCATCGGGTGAACCGGAAACTATTCAGGCGGCACAGCAGGCCATGCGTGTAACTTTCTTTCACTGGGGACTCCATGCCTGGGCGATCTATACACTGGTCGGATTATCCTTGGCTTATTTTGCCTATCGGCATCAGCTGCCCTTGAAAATCCGCTCTGCACTTTATCCTTTAATTGGCAAGCGAATTTACGGCCCGATCGGGGATGGTGTCGATATCTTCGCAACGATTGGAACCGTATTTGGTGTCGCCACCACTTTGGGTTTCGGGGTAACACAGATCAATTCTGGTCTGAACTATCTGTTTGGCATTGAGCAAAGTACTGGAGTACAAGTCATCCTGATTATTATTGTCAGTGCGATGGCTTCACTCTCGGTATTTTTTGGTCTGGATAAAGGGATTAAGCGCCTATCCGAACTGAATCTGGTTTTGGCTTTGGGACTATTACTTTTTGTCTTTCTGGCAGGACCGACTATTTATCTGCTGCAAACGACTATTCAAAACGTCGGACAGTATGTGTCTGGTCTATTCAGTATGACCTTTAATCTGTATGCCTATCAGCCTAATGGCTGGATTGGCGGATGGACCATTATGTACTGGGCCTGGTGGATTTCCTGGTCACCATTTGTCGGGATGTTCATTGCCCGGGTATCTCGAGGTCGAACGGTTCGCGAATTTATCGTGGGCGTTTTACTGATTCCAACCGGCTTTACCCTGATCTGGATGGGTTTTATGGGCAATGCTGCGCTTTACAGCATTTTGCATGAAGCGAATATTAACCTGATGCAGGCAGTACAGCGTGACTCATCTGTGGCACTGTTTGAATTTCTGCAGGGGATGCCTTTCTCGGCAGTGATGAGTGTAGTCGCCACATTCTTGGTGATGTTATTTTTCGTCACTTCGGCTGACTCTGGTGCACTGGTTACCGATTATCTGACTGCGAAATCTGATCAGTCTCCGACCTGGCAGCGTCTGTTCTGGACAGTGATCATGGCTTTACTGGCAATTGTGCTGTTATATGCAGGTGGCCTGGCTGCATTGCAATCGGCCACCATGTTGAGTGCTTTGCCTTTTACCTTGATCATGTTGGTGATTAGTTGGGGGCTGATCAAAGCACTGCGGCTGGAAGTCACCAAAATGCATGCATTACAAGAAGCCCGAATTACACCACGAGCAATTCATAATCCGCGTAGCTGGCAGCAGCGTTTGGGACTCATCATGCATTATGCTCATAATGAACAGGAAGTGACAGCGTATATCCAGTCGGAAGTCAGACAGGCATTTTTAAGTATTCAGAAAGAGTTTCAACGCCGTCATCATGCCGTCATCATTGATGAAATAGAGCAGGGACTTTGCTTACGAGTAGATCATCAGGATGAAGCGAATTTCGTTTATGCAGTGGTTGCACGCCAGATCTTACCGCCAAGTTTTATGCCATCTCAGGATGAAGATGCAGGACAATATTTTCAGGCTGAAGTCTTCCTCAATGAAGGTGGGCAAAACTATGATGTGATGGAATGGACCCGGGAAGATCTTTTGCAGGATATTTTGGATCAGTATGAACGGCATCTACACTTCTTGAGCAGGGTGCGCTAAGTGGTGCTATCGCTTAATTAACCTAATAAACCGAATAAAAAAGGATGCATATTGTGTCCTTTTTTATTCGGATTATCTTAAAATTTAACAAGGATATGAACCCTTAACTTATTTATAAATAATAAAAATTTCATTTATTCTTTAATAAAAATATAGATAATTAGCTCGTAAAAGGATGAAGTAAAAATCTATATTAATAAACTAAAAAATTAGATGTGATTTAACTGCTTATATTTTTAAATGAATACATCATTTTGATACAAAGCACTGCTCTGCATATGACATGATTACATGTTAAGTTTGAGCAGATAACAATAAAACTGCAGATTGTAGTGTCATGAAGAAGAAGGATTAGATGAAGCAAGCTTTGTTAATGTGCTGGACGACCTTTAAGCGCCTGCCTTCTGCATGGCTGCTTTGTCTGCAATTCATCATTCTGATCCTGTCAGTACTGAGCTATGAATACGCACCTTATCGGGCTGCAACTTGGGTACTAGGCGTATTGGTTTTACTGGTGATCGCTAGGGTTATTCGTCAGACTCCCGTATTTACCTTATTGGGATTAAGTTTCGTTGTTGGTGCGCTATTTTTTTCATCATTGGTTTTATTCGGGATGAAACAAGTCTGGGTCTTAATTACCGCCCATGCCTTTGAAGCATGTGCTTATTTTAGTGCATCCTATGGTTTATTGCGTTATATGTTTCATGACCGTTACCTGACCAAAGATGAATTATTTGCGGCAGGCGCAGCCTTTACTTTGATGGCTTGGGGTTTCGCTTTTCTTTATAGTATCTGTCAGTTATTGGTTCCCTATAGTTTTGCTGATCCAGATCTACAAGCTTATCAGCCCTGGTTAGATTTGTTGTTCTTGAGTTTTAGCGTGCAGTCCGCGACAGGATTGGCGGATACTATGCCAGTGAGTCCATTTGCCAGAATGCTCACCATGATCCAGATGTTCTTTGGCGTGATGTATCTGGCACTGATTGTCTCTCGACTGGTAGGGCTGCAATATATTTCTCATTTACCGCATAGAAAATCAGAGCAAGAAAAAAAGGACACATAAAGTGTCCTTTTTTTGTATTCAGAATCTAATCAGAAATTAGAAACGGAATTTAGCATTCAAGCCCACAGTTTGGGTATCTGTTGCAACATCTTGATCCAGATTAGCATTTTTAGTTTCGTAGTTAGCATTAACATAGCTAGCACCTACAGATACTGCTGGAGTAACGAAGTAGTTTACGTTCGCACCTAAAGCTTTATCTGGAGAACCTGCATAGCTAGATTCCATATAAGAAACGCCAACACTTAGTTTAGGGTTGAGGTAAAGCGTTGTACCTAGGTTATAAGCAGTGTCTTCACCGTAAACTAAACCAGATTCAAAACCGATCGACATATTTGTACCATCGATTGCACCTACGTATTTAGTACGCGCAGTAATTGCATCTTGATCTTCATTGATAGTCATCGTCTCAAGAGCAGCTTTAGCAACACCGTTGTTAAACATGTTGAAAGCATCGTAAGAAGTCTGGTCAGCAACACTTGTATAACCTACTGCAACCAGGAAGTTAGAAATAGGTAATACACCCACTTCTAATGCATAACGATCGCCATTGTCATTCTTTTGGCCATCTTTACCGTCAGTAATAGTATGGCTATAAGAAGCGCTTGCATATGCTGGAACAAGTTTAGTTGGAATGTAGACTTCACCTTTCGCACCGAAAGTATGAGAAGTCTGGTTTACACCTTCTTCTGAAACTCGAGTATCTGCCGCTACATCGTATTCACCGTATGTATAAGCTAAAGAAACGTTAGAAGCTTGGTTTAGGAATGCTGCTTCAGCTAAAGGACCTTTAGAAGTATCAACGTCCTTGAGATAGTAAGTACCTTGAACAGCACCAGTGAAGTCTTTGTCATTTACCGTATTGTCGATGTACTCTGACTGGCCTTGAACTTCAAATTGATACGCCTGAGCACCGGTCATCGCTAATAATAAAGCAGTGGCTAAACCTAGTTTTTTCATGATTATTACCGTTTTTTAAAAGGGAGGTAAAACAGGGGTAATTGTATTGTAACAATTTATTAAGTCAATAAACCTTTTAAAATCATATAAATATGAATTTTCTAATTGTTATGTTTTTGTAAAGATTGTGAATTTATTATTTAACTGCTTAGTCCTAAAAAAAATACTGATAGAACAAATAATTACTTAAATAAAAAGAAATAATATAAAACACGTGAAAATTCACATTTATAACAGGTGGTTATTGTTTAATTTAATTCAAATGTATATAAGAATTGGAAAAACCAATTCTATAGAGTCAAACCTCTCCATATAAATGATTAAGAATGCCTAGATCACTTATTTAGTTGATTCAATAATTCTTTTCTAATTCATTAAATTTATTTTTTATTTAAATTAAATCTAATTTTGTGTAAAAAACAGACAAATATCAAATCCAACTAATTTAATATGCTTTACATTTTACATGAAAGTTACGATAATTAATTCATCAAGTTAGATGATGTATTTACTTAAATTCTTTATTTGACCTGATTCTCCACGAATTTTGTGTTTTATCGGCCCAGCTTTCCCCAAGGTTGGGCTTTTTTTTGCCTGAAACTTAAGTAGAGATGAGTGAAGGAGATAAAGACTAATCAATACGTATAAATATTAAACAAATCAAAGTATATTTTAAAAGAAATAAAAGCACTATAATGGTGCATTATCTTTGTTAAGATATTATATAAAAAATTAAATAGGTAAAAAAAACCCCAATTTTCAATGAAAATTGGGGTTTTTTGGCCAAAATTTGCGGGTAAATTAAAATATCTGCTGAGGAAAAATTTAATTCGCCCTAATGCGGTGCATTATGCACTTAATTGTTGCATATGTAAACAGTAAACAATACGAATTTCAATTTTTTTGAAATTGTTTGATACATCTGCTGGTTATTTGCTGAAATTAAAAATTTTTAATTTAAATATAAGAACATAAATTAAGATCTATATGACTTTTGAGTTCAGTAAAGTTATATAAAAGCATTTAATATAAAGAATTTTTTCTTTCTGAAGAAATGGATTTTTTGTATAATAATTAAGATAAATCAAATACTTTATTAATTATTAGTCTGAGGGCGTACGCTAAGACAATGAATACTCTGCGCTCTGAACAAATCAGTAAACATCTTTATTGCGCAATGTCTGTCATTATTTTATGTCTGCTGTTCATTTGCATTCCTCTCATTGTGAATAGCACTCAAAGTTACCTTAAGGCTGTGCGTACTTCTGACGAATTACATGCCTTGCAAGAAGTTGCCATTCTGGCCAATAAGATTTCCAAGGAAAGAGCCCCTGCCAATAAAGTCCTTTCCAGTACGCCTGAAGAAATTCACCAACGACAACAAGAACTCGAAATTTACCGTAAAGAAGTAGATCAGCAGTTCGAGCATACAGCAAAAGTATTACAGCAAGTGGGCTTCCCGCATTTAAGTCAACGTTTGGAAAGTACGGTTCGACCAAGTCTGGAGCAGGGACGTTTACAGATCGATCGTTATGCAAAAATTCCTTGGGAACAGCGTAATGCTCAAGCACTTGATCAAGCGATTGCTGCAATGTTTAAGGCCTGGGACAGTTGTCGTACTATCCTAAAAGGAGTAGTAATTGCTTCTAATACCACCTCTACCTCACAAAATAATTTTATTTCTCAGATTTTATTTTTATCTGACTTGAGGGATCAGGCAGGGCGTGCCGCCTCTACAATCATGGCTTATGTGACTTTCGACCAACCGATTCCTGCTGCAAACCTAACCCGTGCTATGCAAGTCCAATATCGGATCCATTATCTTTGGGATTTAATCGGCACATTGCAGCCGGAAGAGGACAAGACTGAAGAATTCAACCGGTTGCATAATGCTGTCGATACGGTATTTATTCAAAAAGGCTTACCGATCGTTTCAAGTCTGGTGGAAGAGAGCATTCAGCAGGTTCCTTATCATTTGACAGGAACAGAACTCACCAATGCGATGGTTGATAAATTTGCTACCGTTGTTGACCTGCAAAGCTATTTACTTGAGTACAGCAATCAGGTTGCAGAGCGGGAAAAATCTTCTCATTTGCAGCAATTGCTCTGGACAGTTTTACTTTCATTCGTGTCTTTAGGAGCAGCAATTGCGACGATGATTTTTGCACGTAAAAGTGTATTTCAGCCGCTGATAGAAGCGCGTCAAATTCTGTTTACGCTTTCGGAAAATGGTGATACCAAAGCTTTATCATCGAATGCCCATACTAAATCTGAATCCTTATTTACTGCCATTCAAAGGTTGCAACAGATGTTGCAGCAACGTGATGCCTTAGAATTCAGGCTTAAAAATATTGCTCATTCCGATCCTTTAACCGGACTGGCGAATCGGTTCGCCTTGGAGGAATACACTCGTTTTCTGGAATCACATCCTTCACAGTTTAGTCAGACGTGTTTGATGATTATTGATATTGATCACTTTAAGCAGGTGAACGATCAGTATGGACACATTATCGGAGATGAAGTCATTCAGTTTGTGGCGCAGTGCCTGAAGGACAATGTCCGTACTTCTGATTTACTGGTACGTTATGGCGGGGATGAATTTCTGGTTCTGATTGAAAATATTGACTTCGATAATGCCCGTAAGATTGCCGATAAGATTCGAAGCGAAGTAGAGGATGCTTATATTTTAAGTGAAAATGGCGATCAGATTCAGGTTTCGGTCAGTGTGGGGGTGGCGATAGGCGCGCCGTCTTGGATCAGCCTGTTTACCAAAGCGGATAAGGCTTTGTTTGTGGCTAAAGGTCAAGGGCGTAATGCAGTGGCTGAGGTTTAGTTCATATATTTTTAATGTCTTTTAATTTATATATCCATGTTTTTAAAATGAAAAAACGATGAATAAATCACCGTTTTAGCAAAATCTAATTCTTTAGAATCCGCCCTAACCCTCTTTTAAAAAGAGGGGCTAGGGGAGATTCCTTATTTCAATAACGGCTTTAAGAACCGCGCGGTATGCGAAGTCTTACTCTTTGCCACTTCTTCAGGCGTACCTTCCGCGATAATCATACCACCACCTGAACCACCTTCAGGACCTAAGTCCACGATCCAGTCCGCAGTCTTAATCACATCCAGGTTATGCTCAATCACCACGATGGTATTACCCTTGTCACGGAGCTGATGCAGGATATCTAGCAATTTGGCAATATCATGGAAATGCAGGCCAGTCGTCGGTTCATCCAGAATATACAGGGTTTGGCCGGTATCACGTTTTGCCAGTTCACGTGCCAGTTTCACCCGCTGTGCTTCACCACCAGAAAGTGTTGTCGCAGACTGACCCAGACGGATATAACCTAAGCCAACCTGATGCAAGGTTTCCAAGCGACGGTGAATCACTGGAATGGCATCGAAGAAATGCATGGCATCTTCAACAGTCATCTCCAGTACATCAGAAATGTTCTTACCTTTGTAGTTTACTTCCAGCGTTTCACGGTTATAACGCTTGCCATGACAGGCATCACAAGGCACATACATATCCGGCAGGAAGTGCATTGCTACCTTGATCATACCGTCGCCTTCGCAGGCCTCACAGCGACCACCTTTCACATTAAACGAGAAACGGCCGGCTGCATAACCACGTGCCTTGGCTTCCTGTGTTTGTGAAAACAGTTCACGAATCGGAGTAAACAGACCGGTATAAGTCGCTGGGTTGGAACGTGGTGTACGTCCAATCGGACTCTGATCAATATCTACAACTTTATCCAGGAATTGCAGACCATCGATCGAATCAAATTTCTCTGAGGTCTGAGTAGTCGCACCATTGAGCTGTGTTGCTGCTAGTGGCAACAAGGTGCGGTTAATTAACGTCGATTTACCTGAACCTGATACACCCGTGACACAGGTCATCACCCCTAATGGAATGGTCAGGTCGACATTTTTCAGGTTATGGCCTGCTGCACCCATCAGCCTGATCTGTTCTTCCGGTTTTGGTGGTTGGGTCCGTTTTTTCGGTACTTCAATTTTCAGCTTGCCAGACAGATATTTACCAGTCAGGGAATCTTCATGTTCAGCAAGTTCCTGATAGGTTCCTTCAGCAATCACATGACCGCCATGTACGCCGGCACCTGGACCAATATCAATAATATGGTCGGCGGCACGAATCGCATCTTCATCATGTTCAACGACCAATACCGTATTACCAAGATCACGCAGACGTACCAAGGTTTGTAGCAGACGGTCGTTATCACGCTGGTGCAGGCCAATCGAGGGTTCATCCAGCACATACATGACACCCATCAGACCGGCACCGATCTGAGATGCCAGACGGATACGCTGTGCTTCACCGCCAGATAAAGTTTCAGCTGAACGGGACAGACTCAGGTAATTTAAACCAACAGACACCAGGAAGTGCAGACGCTCACGGATTTCCTTAAAAATCTTATCGGCAATTTCACCGCGGGCACCTTCAAGATTCAAACCTTGATAGTAGCTTTCGGCGTCACCAATCGACATGCGGGTAATGTCAGCAATGGTCTTGTCCAGAATTTTGACATTACGTGAAATTTCATTCAGACGCGAACCATCGCAGGCATCACAGGCGGCATTGGACAAGTACTGTGCCAGATCATCACGGACATAATTGCTTTCAGTTTCACGATAACGGCGTTCTAAATGCGGCAGTACACCTTCGAAAGCAATCACACGATTATGACGGCGACCGCGTTCGTCAATATAGCTCAGGTCAATCTTTTCACGACCGGTACCATAGAGGAATTTCTTTTTAACATCGGCTTCGAGCTGATTCCACGGCGTATCCAGCGAATAGCCAAAGTGATTGGCGACCTTTTCGATCATGCTGTAATAATATGGACGCTGACGGTCCCAACCCCGGATTGCGCCTTGACTGATACTCAGTTCAGGATTTGGAATCAGTTTATCTGCACTAAAATGGCTACGTGTACCGAGGCCATCACAAACCGGGCAGGCACCAAATGGATTGTTGAACGAGAATAGACGTGGTTCCAGTTCCGCCACAGCACGATCACATTTCGGGCAGGAATGTTTGGCTGAGAAAACACGATCTGGCCGTTCGCCTTTCATCCGGGAGACAATGGCAATATCGCCACCCAGACGAAGTGCAGTTTCAAAACTCTCGGCAATACGATTACCCAGATCATCACGCACTTTAAAGCGGTCAACCACCACTTCAATGGTATGCTTTTTCTTTTTATCCAGTTCTGGCGGAGGATCAATTTCCATGATCTCGCCATCCACGCGGGCGCGTACAAAACCCTGGCTCTGTAACTGTTCAAATAATGCGGAATATTCACCCTTGCGTTCACGTACAACGGGCGCCAACAGCATCAGGCCAGTACCTTCTTCCAAGCCTTTTACCGCATCCACCATTTCACTCACGGTTTGCGCGACCATCGGCAGGTCATGTTCTGGACAATAAGGTGTACCGACGCGAGCATACAGCAGACGCAGATAGTCATAAATTTCAGTAATTGTGCCCACGGTTGAACGCGGGTTGTGGCTGGTCGACTTCTGCTCGATCGCGATGGCCGGACTTAAGCCTTCTATCGAATCGACTTCCGGTTTTTCCATCTGGGACAGGAACTGGCGTGCATAGGCAGACAATGACTCGACATAACGGCGCTGACCTTCGGCATACAGGGTATCGAATGCCAGTGATGACTTACCTGAACCAGACAGTCCCGTAATCACCACAAACTTGTCGCGTGGTATATCAAGGTTCACATTTTTAAGGTTATGGGTACGTGCGCCTCGAATACGGATGTGGCTTTGGCTCATGCAATGATCCTAGAATATTCATCAAAAACCCTTATATGATACCGGATGAAAAATGTTCAAGTGCAAATAAAAGTATTTTAAACGTCAAGTTATGTCGGTGATTGGTCAAAAGATCAGTACCAAAGCAATAAGTTAAAAATGTACGAGGTATTTTTTCCGATTAAAATTTTGGCCCTGCTTTTAATAAAAGCATTTGAACATGGATTTAAGCTCTGTAAAAAAACACAGAGTGCGTAGAATTGCAGAGCATTGATCCAAGATAAAAATTAAAATTATTTTGTATTATTTAGAATTTTGTAGAAAAAATAAAAAGCCCCGTATTGAACAGGGCTGAATTCAGCTTGTATCAATCCAGACCAGGCCACTGGCGTTGCTCAAATGCGCTGTCCCAGAACAACCATTCCAGACGCGCTGCATGGGTATAGGCTGTATGCATTTTTTCCAGGGTGTCGGCATCGACACGCGCTGCTACGCGATCCACAGTTGCAATCACATTGCGTACAGCAGTATGGAAATCTTCCCCGGCGTAAGTATCAATCCAGGCCTGATAAGGATTATTGGCTGCGGCCTTATCGACAATATCCTTGCCGACTTCTGCATAAATCCAGAAACATGGCAGCAGGGCTGCCAGCACCACCGGATAGCTTTCGGCCCAGGCAGTTGCCTGCAAATAGGAAGTATAGTGATGGCAGGCCAGCGTCAACGGCGTATTTTCGAACTGGGCTTTGCTGATACCGAAATCCTGCATAAAGCCATTATGCAGGCTGCGCTCGACCACAATCGCAATTTTAGCCGCTTCACTAAACTGGATCACATCATCAGCCTCAAAGGCTTTGGCGGCACAGACTGCCAGTGCACGGCCATAGGCCAGCAAATAATGCGCATCCTGAATCACATAATGACTGAAGGCATCACGGTTCAATGTGCCCTGTGCCAGCTGCTGGTTAAAAGGCAGTGCCAAGGTCTTTTGATAAAGTTCGAGGTTACGTTGCCATACGTCTTGAGAGAAACTCATACTGAAATCCTGAGCAGTTGAAGTCAAAGCATGCAGCACTATAGCAAAGATCGACCCGTTGAAAAGATCGACAGATTTGAAAAGCAGAAAATACGCAAAAATGGTTCAGGAAGTGCTTTGGTTTATGCAGCAAAAGTTTCATAATTGAGACAAGTTTTAGTCTTGGTATTTCCCTACAATAAAAGAAATACACTCAATGAAATTTATCTAAGGTCGATTTGTATGTTGAAACATTTTGGTTTCTCAATCGCATTTTCGATCGTGTGCCTTGGTTTGTCTGCTTATTGGGGTTATACCCATGGTCCGGAAGCGGGCCTGCAAACCATGTTCACAGCACTGACCATTACCGCCATTCTGGCGATTATGGAAGTGTCGTTGTCCTTTGATAACGCGGTTGTCAATGCATCTGTCCTGCGTGGCTGGGATCATTTCTGGAAAATGCTATTCCTGACAGTAGGTATTCTGATTGCAGTTTTCGGGATGCGTCTGATCTTCCCGGTGGTCATTGTTGCAGTGACTGCAGACCTGGGCTTTATGGAAGTGGTACGTCTGGCCCTGAATGATCCAAAAGAATATTCAGCGCGTTTGATGGCACATCATCCTGAAATTGCGGCATTTGGTGGTGCCTTCCTGTTGATGGTATTCCTGAATTTCTTTCTGGATGAAGAAAAGGATACGCACTGGTTCAGAAGAGTAGAACGCCGTTTATCCAACCTGGCTAGTGTTCCGGCAATGTCGGTCTTTATTGCGCTGGTGGCCTTGTTAATCATGGCAGCCAATGTCGATGAAGCCAAGCGTCTGGTCGTGACCATGGCGGGAATCTGGGGTATTGTGATTTATATCGGGGTGCAGGTGCTGAGTCATATGCTCGGTGGTGAACCTGAAGTGGATGAAAATGGCAATGCAGTTCGTCATGATGAAAATGGCGTACCTACTGGCGTGGTGAAAGCTGGTATTGGAGGATTCCTGTATCTGGAAGTCCTGGATGCCTCATTCAGTTTTGATGGCGTGATCGGTGCCTTTGCAATTACCTCGGACGTGGTAATCATCATGCTGGGTCTGGCAATCGGTGCGATCTTTGTCCGTTCAATGACGATTTATCTGGTGGAAAAAGGCACGCTGGATGCTTATATCTATCTGGAACATGGTGCGCATTACGCGATTGGCGCCTTGGCTTTCATCATGATTGCCAGCGGTACTGGTGTACATGTACCGGAAATAGTGACCGGCCTGATCGGGGTGGCCTTTATTGTCTGGGCCGTGATTGCCTCGATTCAGTACAAGAAACGTCAGGCTTTACATCACTAAGGCCTGTGATCCTGATGCAAAAGCGTAGCTCCGGCTGCGCTTTTTTATTTTTTAGATCAGCATCATCTTTATTTCAAATAAAATTCCTGCATCCATCCCGGCCGAATGTCCTATAATCTTCGCCTGAAGATCCATCAATTGAACTGCCATAATTTATGATGAATGCCCTAGAACGTCGCTCAACCTTTGCGCTTAGCAGCATTTTTGCACTGCGCATGCTGGGGTTGTTTATGATTATCCCTGTATTTTCGGTTGCAGGACAGTCATATGAATATGCTACGCCGGCACTGATTGGCCTGGCAGTAGGGGTTTATGGTCTGACTCAGGCCATTCTACAGATTCCATTTAGCCTGATTGCAGACCGTTTCAGTCGCAAACCGCTGGTGGTCATCGGGTTATTGCTATTTGCATTGGGTGGTGCAATTGCCGCCATGTCGGACACAATCTATGGAGTGATTATTGGGCGTGCCATTGCGGGCGGCGGTGCGGTTTCGGCGGTGGTCATGGCATTGCTTGCCGATGTGACCCGTGAAGAAAACCGCATGAAAGCCATGGCAACCATGGGCATGAGTATCGGCTTATCTTTTGTGGTGGCATTTACCTTAGGTCCTTGGTTAACGGGTCTGGTAGGTATTTCAGGGCTGTTCTGGGTGACTACCGTGATGGGGCTGGCGGCAATTGCGATGCTGCTGATGGTGCCAAAAGTGACCCGTCATCATCGTAATTTTCAGCAGGGGTATCTGATCCAGCTGAAACAAGTCCTAAAAATGGGCGACCTGAATCGTTTGCATGTTTCGGTGTTCAGCCTGCATCTGTTACTCACGGCAATGTTTATCTATGTGCCTTCGCAGCTGATCGAGTTCGCTAATATTCCTTTGGACAGTCATGGCTGGGTATATCTGCCCTTACTCGTAATTAGTCTGTTCTTTGCTTTTCCAAGCATTATTCTGGCGGAAAAATACCGCAAAATGCGTGGTATTTTCCTGACTGCAATTGCGGGAATTATCGTTGGCCTATTGGTACTGATTTTTGGCTTTGAATCGAAATATATCCTGCTCACTGGTTTAGGGATCTTCTTTATTGCCTTCAATGTAATGGAAGCCTTATTACCATCGTGGTTATCCAAGGTTGCGCCAATTCAGTCCAAGGCAACAGCGATGGGCGTGAATGCCAGCAGTCAGTTCCTCGGTGCCTTCTTTGGCGGTACGCTAGGCGGACAACTTTTGTTGCTGAATGACACTTCCATGGGTTGGAGTATTCTGACTGCGGTTGCTATAATTTGGCTGCTCATCAGTTTTGGTCTGGCTCAGCCGCGCTATCTTTCGTCCCTGGTTTTAAGCCTGCCTGAAAATCGACAAACAGATGAATGGACTTCACAGCTTTTATCTATTCATGGTATTGAAGAAGTCGTGGTGATGCCTGAACAGCAAGTGGCCTACGTCAAGGTTGATAAACAGCAGATTAATGATACTGCGCGACAACAATTAACGCACTTGTTGGGTAAAGAGGTAGCCATTTAAGCATAACTCTTATAAAGTAAAATATAGAAACAAATAGGAAGTATAGGTCTCATGCGTGGTGTAAATAAGGTTATTTTAGTAGGTACTTTAGGTCGAGATCCTGAAACAAAAACTTTCCCGAATGGGGGTTCTCTCACTCAATTCTCTATCGCGACCAGTGATTCGTGGACGGATAAGAACACTGGTGAGCGTAAAGAGCAAACAGAATGGCACCGCATTGTGCTGCATAACCGTTTAGGTGAAATTGCACAGCAGTATCTACGTAAAGGTTCTAAAGTCTATATCGAAGGTTCACTACGTACCCGTCAGTGGACAGACCAAAGTGGTCAAGAGCGTTACACCACAGAAATCCGTGGTGAGCAGATGCAAATGCTGGATTCTGGCCGTCCTCAAGGTGAACAGTCAGACAATGGCGGTTTTGCACAGCCACGTTTCAACAATAACCAGGGCGGCTATGGCAATAACAATGCTGGTCAACAAGGTTATAATGCACCACAGCAAGGTGGCTTCAATAATGCACCTGCGGGTGGTAATGGCTATGGCAATAATAACCCAAGCGGTTTTGCGCCAAAATCTGCACCAGCTCCAGTTGCAGCGCCTGCAGCAGACCTGGATGATGACTTACCATTTTGATTAAAATTTAAAACAGAAGAGCATCCTTAAAAGCCCGTCACCCGACGGGTTTTTTTAAGCACGTTTATTTATTTTCTTCTTTTTAGGAGATACCCACATTGTGATGAGGGCACGGCATACGGTTTCTTGTGCCATATCCAGAACCTCAACATTAACCTGGTATTCAGCAATTTCATGCCATTCAACATTTAACTTTGCAGGTGTGGCAATGGCTCTTAAATCGGTCGTTGCTTTTTTAAGATATTCGACCTGCATACCTTTTAGAATCCAGGAATGGGTTTTGGGGACGCTGGCATCGGTCATGGTACCTGCTGCCAGTTCAGCCAGATTGCATATGGCAATCGCATGGATTGTATCTAGATGATTGAGTACAGCCGCATGTTTCTTCATGCTCACTTCGCAATAATACGGAGCAAGCGTTTCGAGCAATGGGGAAATACTGCTGAAATAAGGTATTTTGATGCAAAGTAATCTGGAAAATATGTATTTACCACCTGGTTTTTTGTGAAAGGTTTTCCATATTTTTAGAGCCTGGCTCATGGTCGCGATCCTGCGTAAGAGGTGAATAATAATAAGATCCTCATACAGAATAATATTCTGTATTTGCAGGACTCACAAGAAAAGTGTTTAAAATAGACAAGTTAATGATTAACGGTGCCGAGCACATTAAGGAGAATGCAAGGTATGGATGTATTGGAAGGGAGTTATCCAGGTGGACGCTTGGCCTTAAAGCGTCAAATTCTGAATTGTGCGCTACAGGAATTTTTACAAAGTGGCATAGCTGCAACGACAATTGAAATGATTCGGGATCGGGCAGAAACCAGTGTTGGCGCAATTTATCATCATTTTAATCACAAGGATGGGATCGTAGCTGCGCTGTATCTAGCCGCTTTAAAGGACCAGTCCAGCCGACGTTTAGATGCTTTATCCCAAGCGAAAAGTGCTGAACAGGGTATTCATGCCATTATTCGAAGTTATATTGATTGGGTCATCAGTTATCCAGACTTTGCCCGTTTTCTCTATGCGGCTCATCATGTGGTACATACCTCAGAACTGCGTCAGGATCTGGAACAGCGTACCAGCCAGCGTAATCAGGATTTAAAGAAATGGCTGGCCCAGCAGTCAGATGCCGCTTGTCTGCAAGCTGTCCCACCTGCTTTACTGACCTCTTTAGTAATTGGCGCGACAGAAAGCTATTGTCGTGCCTGGCTGGCAGGTCGAGTCAAGGATTCTCCGCAAAAACATGCATCTGCTTTGGCACAGTCAGTTTGGGATTCTTTACAGCATTTTTCTCGGTAAAGGTCAGGAGTTAAATTGGAATAAAAGATAATAAGTAAAAAATTAATAGAATTTATAAATCTAAAAAACCGATAGTTTTTATAAAAAGTTACGGTTTTATCTATTATTGGTTTTTGCGTATTATTAGTTCATCGAATGAATTCCCGCGAACTGATAGGAAAAATCACATGAGTTTAATCAATACTGAAGTTAAGCCATTTAACGCAACTGCTTATCACAATGGTCAATTTATTGAAGTATCTGAGCAGGACATGAAAGGCAAATGGTCTGTTGTATTCTTCTATCCTGCTGACTTCACTTTTGTTTGTCCAACAGAATTAGGCGATCTTGCTGATCAATATGCTGAATTCCAGAAATTGGGTGTAGAAATCTATGGTGTATCTACGGATACGCACTTTACCCATAAAGCTTGGCATGACACGTCTGACGTGATTGGTAAAATCCAGTATCCAATGATTGGCGATCCAACCTGGACTCTGGCGAAAAACTTTGAAGTGCTGATCGAAGCTGAAGGTTTGGCTGACCGCGGTACTTTCGTGATCGATCCGGATGGTAAAATCCAGATCATTGAAATCAACGCAGGTGGTATCGGTCGTGACGCACAGGAACTGCTTCGTAAAGTAAAAGCAGCTCAGTACGTACATGCTCATCCAGGTGAAGTATGTCCTGCAAAATGGAAAGAAGGCGAAGCAACCCTAGCTCCTTCAATCGACCTGGTAGGTAAAATCTAATTCGATAAATCTTTATCAAATCTAAAAAAATCCAGCCTTCAGCGCTGGATTTTTTTATGGTTATTCGAAAATGAAAGGACAATTAAATCATATAGCCTTTATGACTTTCGGCTACGGCACGCAAACCTTCAATCAGATGCTCTATCAGTTTTTTCATCACCCGACGCTGGTTTTTACATAAGGTATAAACCAGTTGTAGGGTACCAGTACTGACACCAGTATTGTCTTATATTCGGGATACTGCATTTCATTGGCCTAGTATCGATAGCTGTCCACAACGCATACAATGACTGCATGTTCATCCTATTCAGATAGGAGTAAAAAGATGAAAAAAGTCATAGGCGTTTACCGTAATCAACACATGCATTGGGTCGGTGATGGATTTCCGGTTAAAAACCTGTTTTCTTATGACCGTCTTGGTCAGGTCATCAGTCCGTTCCTGCTGCTGGATTATGCAGCGCCGTATCATTTTGATCCGACTACGGTGCAGCAGGGTGTCGGTTCACATCCACACCGTGGTTTTGAAACCGTGACAATCGCCTATCAGGGTGGAGTAACGCATAAGGATTCTGGCGGTGGTGGCGGTACGATTCAGGCAGGTGATGTACAGTGGATGACTGCAGGTGCAGGCGTGGTGCATGAAGAATTCCATTCTCCAGACTTTGCCCGGAATGGTGGTCTGTTTGAAATGGTCCAGCTGTGGGTAAATTTACCTGCCAAAGACAAAATGACTACACCGCGTTATCAGGCACTGACTGCAACTGATATTCCCCGGATTGAAATGGATGAAGGTGCAGGGCATATTCGGGTCATCGCTGGTGAACTTGATGGGCATCATGGTCCGGCGCATACCTTTAGTCCGGTCAATGTCTGGGACGGTGAGCTCAAAGCAGATTATGAAACGATGCTGCAGATACCTGCCGGTCATAATGCTTTGCTGGTGCTATTGAGTGGAGAGCTGGTAGTGAATGCCGGCCAGAAAGTTCTGGACAGTTCTATTGTGATATTTGCTCAGGATAGCGATCCTATAATCCAGATTCAGGCTTATCAGGACAGCAAATTCGTAGTCTTGACCGGTGAACCCTTGAAGGAACCCATTCAAGGTTATGGTCCTTTTGTGATGAATACCAAGGAAGAAATTGTCCAAGCCTTCCAGGATTTTAATCAGGGTAAATTTGGAGAAATTCCGGTAGCTGCTGAATAAAAATGTCAGTCCAGAAACAAAGAAGCCTCTGCAGTGCAGAGGCTTTTAAATAGTTATGCGCTGTAAGTTCTTCTGATTATAAGATTTTTTAAATAACTTCAACACTGTGGAGGGCGATGGAGTTATCATTTTATTATGCAGAAAATTATAGCGCTTCTTGTATCTTTTGTAAAACGAAAGTTAAAAAAATGGTTAATTTAAATATATTGTTTTTAAAGGATAATTTTTTTAAAAATACAAAAAATATCAATAAAAGCATAAATTTAAACAGTGTTAACTTTTTATATTAAAAATGTAAAAAATTATGAATTTTCAAGCGCTTTAGTCCATCTGAAAAAAATGCAATCTGGAAGATTTTAATAGCCTAATTACGGCAGGCTTGGTACATAATTTCTAAAAGTTTCTCAATGACGGATGATCAGTTTGGATATCGCAGTAATTGGTAGTGGCATGGCCGGACTGGCTACAGCCAGAATTCTTCAGGATGCAGGACATCACATCACTATTTTCGAAGCGCTGCAAGGGCGCGGCATGGACAGTCACAGCCTCGAGTTTGAAGGTGGACTAGTAGATGCTCCTTTGCGTGTGATGAATCCGTACTTGTGGAAAAATACGCTAAGTCTTGCGACTCATCTGGGGATCAAGACCTATTCGGTACGCACTTATATGGCGTGCAGCTGGTTATTTGAGGATCGGACTGAAACCTGGCTGACAACTTCGCGTAGCCGGATTGGTAACTTTCCGATTATCAATAACCGTAAAGGCCTTCAGCAGTATGGCTGGCGTCTGGTTAAAGGCTTATTACAACTGAAAACAGCGTTGAACAAATTCTTTAAATCTAAGAATCAGGATATCAGCCTGGCAGAATTTATTAATCGCAATGATATTGAAGAAGTATTCTGGCATGGTGCGGTAATGCCGGTACTGTATACCATCTGTACCTGTAACCCGAAAACAATTGGTGAATGGCCAGCCAAGCCCTTATTGATTTTCCTGCGTCAGCTGACAGATGGCGATGCATTATTGCGTATGCAGGGCGGTACACCAGCCTTGGTGGATAAACTGATTGAAGGCATCGACATTGTCAGTGGTGCAGCAACTACGCTGGTACAACAGCAGGGTGATCAGGTCCGTGTAGAAAATGCGGCGGGTTATTCCAAGTTATTTGACCGTGTCATCGTTGCTACACCCACCAACAAGATCGAGGAATTTCTTGATAAAGACCAGTTTGCAACAGATATTGAATTATTGAAAAAATTCCAGTTTGAGCAGGGGCAATTGGTGATTCATACCGATACCAGCGTGATGCCGCCGAAACGTAAAGACTGGGCAGTACTAAGCTATATGATGGACCGCAAGTTTACCCGTCAGCAGTTCACGGTATGGCTCAATGCGGTTGAACCAACATTGGTAGGTAAATCTCCGGTATTCCAGACCTGGCGCCCGGTGACTGATATCGATCCGAAGAAAATTATTTCTTCTGTGACACTGACCCGCGCAGTGGTTGATGCGCATACTGTAGCCTTGAACAAGGAATTACAGCAACGTCATCTGGATCAGGGCCGTAAGGTATTCTATTGTGGTTCATGGTCATGTGATGGCTTGCCAATTCTGGAATCTGCAGTTACTTCAGCGATGAAGATTGCAGAAATCTTTGGTGCACCATTGCCATTCGAGGGATTAAAACCGAATATTGAGGTTGCACCACAACTCGGTTATTAAGCATGAAACTGTTCCAGGCCTTTCGGCAGCGTCTACCCGAGCATAAATATGCTATTAATGCAGCATTGCTTGGAGATACTTCACTATTGCCCTGGAGCAATCTTGGTTACTGGCAGATAGGGCAGCAAGACTATGTTGCTGCTTGTCAGGCTTTGGCTAATCATCTGGCTGAAACCATTCATTTAAATTCAAAAGATAAATTACTGGATCTTGGCTGCGGTCAGGGTGCCAGTCTGCTGCATTGGCAGCAGCACTATCAGGTGCAATACCTGGCAGGCGTAGAGCTACAGAAAACTTGTGTTACCAGGATTCAGCAGTATTTACCTGAACTGAATGCAATTTATCATGCTTCTTTTCTTCGACTAAAAGATATCCATTTCCCACATAAATTTAACGCTGTGCTGTGTCTGGATGCGGCTTATCACAATAGCGTACCAAGCTTGCTGGAACAGATAGTCCCAGTTTTGAATTCAAAAGCACGAATCGGTTTTCATCATCTGGTCTTGTCTGAGCGCTGGAAAACTTTAAATTCATTTCAAAAGCGTAAATACCAGCTTTTGCTGAAATCAGCAGATGTCAATTTAAGTGATTTGATGCCGCTGGGTGCGCTATATGAATGTCTGGATCAGTTTGAATTCACAGATGTTCAGGTTGAAGATCTGTCAGAATCAGTATTTGCCGGTTTTGCCAGGTATGTACAGCAGGATTTAAATTCAAAAAAAATGATTCAGTCTGTGAAGGCATCCAGACTAGATGAATTTAAAATTCAGATGACCGCAAAACTATGCCGAAAGCTTTTTGAAGAAGGTGTGGTGCGGTATGTGCAGATCAGCGCGAAAGCAAAGCACTAGAACAGTGCCTGAAAAGATTAAGCCCGAAGAAAATGCAGACTCCAGAAACATCAAAGCCTCACTAAAAAAGCGAGGCTAAGAAAATGGTGCCGGCACACGGATTCGAACTGTGGACCTACTGATTACAAGTCAGTTGCTCTACCAACTGAGCTATGCCGGCGTTGTGGTGTGCATTCTACAGATTTTTTGAGGTGATGCAAGCCAAAAAATAACCGTTTAAATGCTTTGGTAAAATTTTAAGTTTGATTGAATTCTACATGATACGAAAAGCTGCAAAACTTGAAATACATCAGCTGGATTCATGAAAATCGCCCACATGCGAAAGTGTGGGCGAGGGTGGAAAATTTAAACTGGTTTCAGAGATGAATAAAAACTAGGTTTATCGGCTTTTTAGGATACGGTCCAGATCCTGAGCACATTCCTCCAAGGTAAAGGCCATGTCAAACTGCATTTGGGGTTTGAGTTCTTGAGCGAGGCTTCTCCACTGTTCGATGAGTCTGAGGGCTTTTTGAATCTTGTGTTTGTTGACGTCTTTGGCAATGGTCGGAGTGTAACCGCCACGTTTAGCATTTTTGATCTGTTTGGCATAGTTTGCGCTGTTATTCATGTTCGCTCCCGAATAGCAGTGTGTCTATCTTTTAGCTTTTAGTTTGAATCAAGATCAATGGCGTGGTTGGTTGGATCTACTGGTTTTTGTTCTCCTTTTATGTGCCCGCTAAGAGCAACATAACATAGCGATGATGACAATAAAATTAAGCTATTTTTATGCCAAGTTAGAATTCAGTAACTGAATTTTTTGTATAACTTTCATGAAGTATATATAGGGAAAAGAGGGCAATTCATTTGTTCATTAATTAAAAGACAAGCATTAGCAAACGACATTGTCCTTCTTCTTATAAAAATCCAGTGCCAGCTTCAAATCCTGTGCTAACTGTTCTTTTGTGCTTTCTGGCGCAATTTTTATAAAGGCAGGTACATATTCTTTAAAATACACCTCAGGATAATCTTCGCAAATGATTTTCTTGCGAAGTTCCATAGGCGTAGCCGGGTTATCTAACTGGTCCAGAAAACCACTGATTTTCTGATCTGCCTGTTCAAACTGAATGACATCTACAGAGTTTTTATCTGTCGACATTGCGGCTTCTGCCTGCTCAGGCTGCTTTTGGCAACCAGCAATAACAAACATAACGAGCAGGGTAGTAAAGGTTAGTTTTTTCATCGTCTTTTCTAGTTGTTATCCGGGGCTGAATAATAAGAGTATAAGAGAATTCACCACTGTATAAGAACTGATTTTTTTAAATAAAAAAAATACCTCCATCATAAGGAAGGAGGTATTAAATTGGAAAAGAAACTACAGCGAGCCTCTGATTACACATTTTATATTAGATCACTTTTCAAACAATTGGCAGAATATTACAAGCTTGATAATGATTCATAAAATTAAAATTGCTGTAACTTCTAAAAATGGAATTTAGCCGAAATCTTAATGAATTTTCTTTCATTAAGCTGTAAAAATTAAAGAATCTGATTAAATATTTTTTTCTTTTCTAGGAGCTAAAAATGAAGGCGTTGAGGAATAGCCAATAGTGAAATTGCAGCATGATATTTAATTACAGCCAACAAAAAAGGTCTAAATCCTTCGGATTTAAACCTTTTAAGACATCATGTGGCTACATGATTATGAATCTTGGCGGTGAGAGAGGGATTCGAACCCTCGATACGCTATAAACGTATACACACTTTCCAGGCGTGCTCCTTCAGCCACTCGGACACCTCACCATGGCGGTGGATGATATAGAAAAAAAACCAGTCTGCCAAGCTTGAAACAATTGATTTGCAGAAAAAGTTTGGAGGCAGTGCTATGATTCGCAAAAATGCTTTCTAAAACGAAGACAATATATGCAAAGTACTGCACAAAAAGCAGCTTTACCAGTCATTACGCTGGCTGCGCTTGGGGTCGTTTTTGGTGATATTGGTACCAGTCCTCTTTATGCACTACGCCAATGTTTCCTAACCTCGCATCTTGCCATCAGCGAAGCCTCGGTACTGGGCATTCTCTCCCTGATCTTCTGGTGCATCATGCTGACGGTGAGTTTTAAATACGTCACTATCATCATGCGTGCTGACAACAATGGGGAGGGCGGCATCATGTCACTGCTGGCCCTCAACCTGCGAACCACACTAATCTCGGATAAGAAAAAGATTTACCTGATTGCTTTAGGCTTTATTGGTGCTTCATTGTTCTTTGGTGACGGGATTATTACACCTGCGATTTCTGTACTCTCTGCCATTGAAGGATTGAGTATTGCTACGCCAGTGTTTAATAAATGGCTGGAGCCCTTATCCATCGGAATCATTGCCGGCCTGTTTCTGGTACAGCGTCATGGTACCGGGACCATGGGTAAATTTTTTGGTCCACTGACTTTACTGTGGTTCCTGTCGATTGGTGGCTTTGGTTTATGGAGCATCATCCAGACGCCGACGGTCCTGCATATGATCAACCCTTATTGGGCTTATCATTTTGTGGTAGATCAACCTTATGTGGCTTTCCTGACCATGGGCGCAGTGATTCTGACCATGACCGGAGGCGAAGCGATTTATGCAGATATGGGACATTTTGGTCGCCTGCCAATTCGTCTGGCCTGGTTCATTATTGTCTTGCCATGTCTGTTACTCAATTATGCAGGGCAGGGTGCGCTTCTGCTACGCAGTCCAGAAGCTTTGGCTAATCCATTCTATATGCTGCTGCCAGAATGGAGCCTGTATCCAATGATTGGTCTGGCAACGGCTGCTGCGGTCATTGCCTCACAAGCCGTGATTACCGGAGTATTCTCGATGGTCAATCAGGCAATTCAGCTACGTTATTTACCACGTTTGAGCGTGAAACACACTTCAGCTGAAGAACGTGGTCAGATTTATCTGCCATTTATTAACTGGATGCTGTTTATTTCGGTCGTGATTCTGATTTTGTTATTTGAGAACAGTGCGAGACTTGCCAGCGCCTATGGGGTGGCAGTAACCATGACCATGCTCTGTGGCACGATATTGATCTCCATTTTGGCTTATGGTTTCTGGCGCTGGCCAATCTGGAAAGTAGTATTATTCGCGGCTCCTTTTCTGGCGCTCGATCTGATTTTTGTCGCATCTACTTCACTGAAAATTTATTCTGGTGGCTGGGTGCCAATTATGCTGGGTGCCGTACTGTTTACGATACTCATGACCTGGAAAGATGGCCGCGAACTGTTACTCAAACGTATGCAGCAAAATACTTTGCCAATTGAGCTATTTATCAAGAGTGTGTCTACCGGTGGCGGGACCCAGTTTGTGCCGGGTGATGCCATTTTCCTGACCGGAACTCCGGATGTCGTGCCACATGCCATGCTGCATAACATCAAGCATAACAAAGTACTGCATCAACGTAATATTATGGTTACGGTGATTACCCGGGATATTCCCTTTGTGGGAGAGGAAGATCGGGTAGAAGTTGAAAAGCTGAATGAGCATTTTTACCGGATTTATGCCTACTTCGGTTTCAAGGATCAGCCTGATATTCCACGGGCGGTCAAGCAAGCCTACACGGAATGGGGCTTTGACTATGATCTGATGCAGATCAGTTTCTTTATCTCTCGTGACCGGGTGATTCATGCGATCGGAGAAGGCATGTCACCATGGCGTGAAAAACTGTTTATCTCAATGCAACGGAATACCAGTCCGGTGAGTGATTTTTATCAGATTCCAACTAACCGGGTGGTGGAACTTGGTAGCCAGATCGAAATCTAGCAACAATATTTAAAATGAAAAAACCAGAGTTCAGCTCTGGTTTTTTAATATCTGTTTCAGACCCGTTATGGAGTAGTTACACCTGGAGCAGTAGAGCCTGCTGGTGTCATCGGGGAATCTTGCTGCATCTCAGGCAGAGTACGGGGATCGTTGGGCTGCTGCATGTCTGGAGTTGCACCTTGTCGCATCATGGCAGGATCTTGAGAATGACGCATCATACCCGGAGCCTGAGACATGCCCGGCTGACCAGATTGCATGCCAGACGACGGATTACTTTGCATAGTAGGTGCCTGACTTGGCTGCACTAAACGAATCTGACCAGAATTGACCAGATTTTCCAGAGAAGCATTCTGACCGTTTACAGTGGTGCTAATTCGTGCCTTGGACAGGCTTTCTAATGTTTCGCCCGGCTGTACCCGTGGTTCAGCCAATGCACTAAGGCTCATTACACTGGTAAGTACACCTAGAGCCAGTAATTTTGAATAATGAGTTTTGCAAGTATGGGAGTTTTTCTTCAGCGATAACATCACAATGCTCCTTCGTATATTTCTTGGAAGAATTAGAAGTGCTTACAATTGCATAATTAAAGACTGGGCAGCAAGGAAAGCTACATAAATGGGTTGAAATCTAGTTCAAGTATTCGTAAAAAACCGACAGGCTGTTACATATTTAATGGATTTTTATTTACATATTGCTTATTTGTTAAGCGATTAGAAATGTCATGATATACACGGTTTACAGGGCTTGTTAAGCTCGGCAAAACCCGCTGTAAATGTTCTAAAGTAGCTGTAATCATGGCCAAGAAGCAACGTACCAAAAAAAATCCTGTCTTTCAGTTCCTTAACGAAAATACTGTAAAAATTATCCTGGGTGTGGTGGCATCGGGTAGTTTTGCGATTGCCTTTGGTCAGGAAAAAATCAGCCAGTGGGTATCGCTGTCTTCACCATCAAATTCTGCCTGTCTGGATCAGTTTTACCGGGATGTGCCACCTTATTTAATGAAGGACAGCTTAAAAAAGAACAGCTATGCACTGTGCTTTAACGGCTTTAATGTCATGTACTCTGGTGTCTCTAAAACACCATTATGGGTGGCAGAACTATTGACGCCATCTCGCCTGAGTCAAAAGATTCCGCGTGAAGACAGCTTCCATGAGGAAGAACGTGTCAGTTCGGCGCATCGTGCCACTCTGGCAGATTACCGCGGTACTGGCTATGACCGTGGACATATGGCACCAAATGCCGATATGCCAACCAAGCAGGCACAGTTTGACAGTTTCTCCTTAGCCAATATGGTACCGCAAGCCCCGAAGAACAATCAGCAAGCGTGGCGTGAACTGGAAGAAGCCACTCGTGCGGTGGTGACCAAACAGAAACAGGATGTCTACGTGGTTACGGGGCCGGTTTATAGCGCGAAAAAGCTGGAGACGATTGGCAGAGGCGTAATCGTACCGAATGCGACCTATAAAGCGGTATATATGCCGAAAACTGGTGCAGCCGGGGTGTATTATGTGGATAACAACCTGAAAAATCCGGCACCAAAAGTCCAGATCATCAGCGTCTGTGCCTTGGAAGAACTGGTTAATATCAACATTTTCCCGCAACTGACTGAAGAACAGAAACGTAATACCTATAAGCTGCCTTTGAAAGCCAGCGAGGTGAAGGCCAATAAGCCTATCACCTATGCAAGCTGGGATGCAGAAAGCCAGTGTGCCGAAGATGTATCCAAGAGTGACCTGGAAGCATTACAAGAGGAATTCAAACGTTCTGGTGGAGGTCGTACGTCTGTGAGCGGGAATACTTCACCACCTGAGGGTTCTACTAGTGACGCAGCAGACAATAATGATCCGCAAGGTGCATTGATCAAACAGTTGCTGGAAGCAGTGCTACAGTTCATTTTGCAGCTTTTGAAATAATTCTGTTGTGCCAGACAGGATTCAGGTAGCATAAATTTGTCCGGTACAATTAAAAAACAACAAGGAAGCGACAGAAAAAAATGTTTAAACCTTATGAAAATGGCACCGAATCACATGCGATTCATGACCTGACCATTGAAAATGATGTGGACTGTGTCAGCCTCTATGGAAACTTGCAGTTAACCAAGGATCAGGCCGGGCTGAAAGCAGCCAAGGCCTTGCAGGCGCTGCTCAATGATGTGGTGCAGCAACTGGAAAATACTCCGGATCTGCCTGACAAGATCCAGCGTGATGACGCTCAGGAAATTGATAATCCATTTTTATAATGGGTCATTTTTTAAAATTTCATGACTCTTCCATGCGAAACAGAAAAAGCTCAGGATAACTATGAGCTTTTTTTATTCAGGTTTAAAAGTTTATTTCTCTCGAATTATCTTTATTATTTTTATTCAAAAATCTAAATTTGATATTGGGTATTGAGATTGGCCTGCATCGGATAATCTAAAAATTTCTCCTGTGTTTTGTTTTTCAGATAGTCTGAGCGCCACTGTTGCGGCGTCTGGCGGGTCCACTGCTTAAAGGCACGCTGGAAGGCACTTTGTTCTGAATAACCCAATAACAGGGAAATCTCGTGCAGGCTTAGATTTTCATCGGTCAAATATTGCTGGGCTAGCATAAAACGGATTTCCTGCATTCGCTGCTGATAGGTCTTGCCCTGTTTTTGCAAATGACGCTGCAACTGCCGAACCGACCAGTGTAACTGACGGGCAATATGCTCAATCTGAAACATGTTTTTTTGCAGTCCGGTCAGGATCGCCTGCTGAATCCGATGATCTATCTGTGAAGTATTCGGCAGTTTTTCCAATAAGGCTTCTGCCTGTTGTTTTAACAGCTTCTGTAGCGTCTGGTCACCTTGACGTAGTGGTTTTGCCAGTTCAGAAACATGCATAAAAATCACACTCTTTGGCTGATCAAAACGGACCTTGCAACGGAAGTACTGTTCATACAGATTGAGATACTTGTTGGTCGGCTGACGGAAATGAACTTCATGTAAGTGAATATCATCGGTAGCCATCAGCGAACGTACAAATTTCAGCATCAATGCCATGGCGACTTCATCTGTCAATTGAGTCGCCAGATTTAGAGGAACATCGACCCAGGCAATTGACAGGTAGTCATTTTCGACACGGACTTCTAAAGGACTGCCGTCATAGACCAGACGATGATAGTCATGATAGCGCATCATGGCTTCGCCCAAGGTTTCACAGGACAGCGCCAGATAGGCAATAATGCCCAGATGTCGGGGTTGTACGAAATTAGCAATTTCCAGGCCTAAGGCAGGAGTCTGCAACTTTTGCTGTAATTGCATGAGCAACTCACGCCAGATGACAAATTCAAAGCGTTCAACGTCCTGTATAGCGAGTAGTTTTTCTGGAATGGGGAGTTGTTTGGATAGATAGAACTCCAGCAACAAATGTCCCAGACCTCCATAAACCGTGCCTGCATCGTCCTGTATGCTGTGCATTTTTTAATTCTTTTTTGTCGTGTTTTGTCAATCATATTGAATTTTGTGGTCAATATCTAGCCTTTTAGCTCACCTATAGTAAATAAAAAGGAGGGACAGACAATGCTAAAAGGTTTTCTGGTAGGACTGGTAATTGCCAATGGTTTTGAATGGTTTGCGCATAAATATATTCTGCATGGTATACCTCGCAAAGGGCAGGCTCGCTACAGTCCAGTACCGCAGAGCATGCGTTCACACTGGGAGCATCATCGGGAAGTGCGTAAGACGGCATTCTCTGATCATGGCTATGTAGAAGGCTGGCAGAACTGGCGTACCCGTAATGAAATTGGATCTCTGGTTGTTGTTGCCAGTGTATTTGGCCTGGTCTTTTATCCGGTTTCAAAAGGAATGTCGCTCGCAGTGCTTTATAGTGCCTGCAATTATTATTATGTGCATCGTCGGGCACATCTGGAACCAGAATGGGCCAAGCGAAAAATTCCCTGGCATTATGACCATCATATGAATAGTAATCAGGATGCCAACTGGTGTGTAACCCGGCCATGGTTCGACTACGTTATGGGGACACGGATGATTTCATCGCCTGAATTACAGGAACAAAATCCACTCGGCATCTATTTACCTAAACCGGTTTCTCAAGCCCTGAGCAGCAGTATTCAGCAGATCTTTCCAGCCAAATGGGTTGAGAAAAATAGAGCCTTAAATCCTTAAAAGAAACCTAGAAGTTTTAGATAAGGAAATAAAATGCATTTGCACGCTATTGTTGTCGTGATTTGTCAATAAATCCTGCTTAAATTGTCAATATTCGGGGTGTTTTTTGACCTATATTTACACCTGTCAGCGATATAGCCTAACGCTGACAGGTTGTTATGAATACTTGAGTTATGGTTAGATTTTACTGGTTATATTGACACCAAGCGCTGTAGTCTATTCTTGGTTTTATAGGGAGTCGCAAGACTCCTTTTTTTTGTCCATAATTCATGTGCTTAAATTTTCAAGTAATAAAAAAGGCATGATTAACATGCCTTTTTCAGATCTTGTCTCTAAAAATTTTTAAAGACGCATTTCAATGCCTTGCGCTGCTAGATAGGCTTTTGCTTCTGGAATAGTATGCTGGCCGAAGTGGAAGATTGAGGCTGCAAGTACAGCATCTGCGCCCCCTTTTAAAATCCCGTCGGCCAGATGTTGCAGGTTGCCGACACCACCAGAAGCAATTGTTGGAATGTTAACACGGTCATTAATGGTACGCATGAGTGCCAGGTCATAGCCCGCTTTGGTGCCATCAGCATCCATTGAGGTCACTAACAGTTCACCGGCGCCGTAGTCCGCCATTTTCACGGCCCATTCAATCGCATCAATACCCGTTTCCTTGCGGCCACCGTGAGTAAAGATTTCCCATTTATTCTCGCCGGTTTTCTTGGCATCAATAGCCACCACGATACATTGTGCACCAAAACGCTGAGAAGCCTCCTGGACGAATTCAGGATTATAAATAGCTGCTGAGTTAATGCTGACTTTATCCGCGCCAGCATTTAACAGTAAACGGATATCTTCAACTTTACGGACACCACCACCTACAGTTAACGGTACGAATACAGATTCGGCCATACGCTCTACAGTACGATAAGTCGTGTCACGTCCATGATGTGTAGCGGTAATATCAAGGAAAGTAATTTCATCGGCACCTTGTTCATTATAGCGACGCGCCACTTCGACCGGGTCGCCCGCATCACGAATATCAAGGAACTGAACACCCTTGACCACACGACCATTATCAACGTCGAGGCAAGGAATAATACGTTTAGCTAGCATAAATTTTTCCAATTATTACAGCCGATTATGAAACTCACCCACGCAAGCGCTACACCTTGGCAGATGGAAACGGTATTCTAGCAAAAATATGTAAGTTTTTTCGCAGGTTTTCTATGTCGGTTTATACCACTTTGACTTTAAAGGAAGTTCAGGATTTTGCAGCGCCTTATGGTCTCAAGGCGATTGATCTGATTCCCATTCAAGGAGGTATCCAGAACACCAACTACTTTCTGGTCTGTGAAGACCAGCAATATGTATTGACTGTGTTCGAGGACATGGATGAACAGGCTGCTGGTGAACTGGTTCCCGTACTTGAGCATTTGGGACAGGCAGGGGTGGCTGTGCCTGTACCATTATCGCATTCAGGCAAGGCCATTCATAGCATTAAAGGAAAGCCAGCCCAGATCGCGCCACGGATGCTGGGCGAACATCCTATGCCAGCGACCAAGGCTCAGGCCGAAGCCATTGCCATTGCGCAGGCAAAAATGCATGTAGCACTAAAAGATTTCAAACTGGAACGCGAATTCGTGCGTGATCATGCCTACTGGTACGCCGTGGCACAGGAGATCAAGCCGACCCTGAATGCTGCTGATAAAGTCCTGTTAGGTAAGTTGCTCGGCCTGTATGAAGCATTGACAGCCGTTTATACTGATCGCCCACGTGGCTTTATTCACTCAGATCTGTTCCGTGACAATACCCTGTTTGAGGGAGATCAGCTCAATGGCATTCTGGATTTTTATGAATTGAATAAAGATGAGCTGCTGTTTGATATTGCCATTACCTTAAATGACTTCTGCACAGATTATCCCGCAGTGACCTTGAATGAAGAACGTGCAGTTGCTTTTCTAAAGGCTTATGAAAGTATCCGTCCCTTGACTGAGGATGAAAAAGCCTGTCTGCAGCTTTACCTGGCGATGGCAGCCGGTCGTTTCTGGATGATGCGTTTACAAGTGGCACAGAAAAATGCGGCTCAAGGCCGTACCGGAAACGATATCCTGCAAAAGAATCCGGAAGAAATGCGTAATATGTTGATCGAACGACTTAAGTTTGTTACCGCTTAACCAACAGGAACAACAATATGCGTGATCAAGGGCGTTTGGTGGAATGGTTTGATGAAAAAGGCTATGGTTTTATTCAGCCGAATGATGCTGGCAAGGAACGTGTGTTTCTGCACATTAAGGATTTTGCGCGCCCTGGTCCGCGCCCGATTGTGGGTTGTGCCTTGGATTATGCCGTGATTCTGGATGATCAAGGCCGTTATCGTGCGCAGCAGGTGACTTATCTCAAAGCTGCCCAAATCAAGGCGTTGATGGCTAAACAGAAAACAGTCATAAAGAATAAAAAAGAAAAATTGCAGCCGATGCAAATCCTCTGTGTGGGATATATTCTGGTGCTTGTGGTACTCAGTTTCAGTGGCCTGTTGAGCGGGATGGTAGTGTTGCTGATCAGTTTAATGAATGTATTGAGTTACTGGCTCTACGCCCAAGACAAGGAAGCAGCCCAATTGGGCAATCGCCGTATTCCTGAAAATGCGCTACATCTGGTGGCTTTTCTTGGAGGTTGGCCGGCAGCTTGGCTGGCCCAACAAAAACTGAGACATAAAACACAAAAACAACCATTCCGTCAGATTTATTTTTGTACCATAGCCTTTAACATCATTTTGATTCTATGGCTTATTTCCCCTTTAAACGGCTTAAATATTTAAGGGAAATTGATAAAAAGGAGAGGGTATGAACTATTCGATTGACAAGGACCCTAACCGCACACTGACTCTTATTCTATATATTCTTTATATTGTGGCGATCTTTACCGGTGGCCTGCTTGCTGTCATTGCGCTGGTAATTAACTATGTGAAACGCAGTTCGGTTCGCGGCACAATTTTCGAGAGCCATTTTACCTGGCAGATCCGCACCTTCTGGTGGTATCTGATCTGGAATATCGTTGCCTTTGTTCCATTTTTCTTCCTGTTCTTTACCGGTGAAGATCCGGATCTGTTTGCAGGCGTCGCATTTGGTGCCACCACTTTCTGCCTGATTGTGATTGGCTTGGCCTGGATCTGGATTGTGTATCGTGCAATTCGCGGGATTATGCGTTTGAATGATAATCTGCCGATGTATCGATAAATCAAATTGGGATCTGGAAAGAGCAGCATATCGCTGCTCTTTTTTATAGCTCTATGATTTTTGGCAGCAGAATATCCGAATCAGGTAGGCACTATTCAGCATGTCTTCCCGCAGTTAAAACAGGTCGAACTGGATTTTGTCTGGAGTGGTACGACTGATCTGACCATGAATGGTGCAGCCGACAGCCGCAAGTTTGGTGATAAATTTCCAATCTATGCGGTACAAGGTTGGAGTGGTCATGGCGTGGCGAAAACTGTGCGTATTGGTAAAGCGATTGCAGATGACTTCTGTGGCAAAGCCAATGACTTTAATATGTTAACCAGTATCCAGCATCAAGATATCCTATTTGGTCGAGTACTTGCACCAGTGGTAATTCCAATGGCGAAAATGGCTTATGGTTTAGATGCTTTGGTCAATCCGGGCAAAATGGTATCTTTTTAAAATTCAATATAGATATAAAAAATCCCCCTTTTTAAAGGGGGATTTAGGTAGATTCATAAAGGGTTAGGGTGAGGGAAAATTAAGAAAGATCTTCCTTCAACTCTTCTCTTTTTTCTGTTCTTAAAAACTTCGGTTTCCATTCACTGGCAATTACACCCAGTACCACCATTAATCCGCCCAATAAAGCCAGAGCAGGTAAACGTTCTCCAGCGAGTCGGCCAAACAGACTGGCCCAGATCGGTTCACCTGCATAGATAATGGCAGCTTGAGAAGGATCAACCATTTCCTGTGCCCAGTTCATGACGAGTTGAATCACTGCGCTGGCTATACCGAGGCCAACTAAAATTATGGCAAGGTGAGGATGGAACTCCGGTAGCTGAGGTTCGCCGAGCATTGCTGCCATAATAAAGCAGAACAGTGATGCGAAAATCAGCTGTAACACGGTCACGCGGCGCGTATTTACCTTCGGTGCAAAGTAACTGATAAAGATGATTTCAAGTGCAATTGCAATCGAACCCAAAATCGTCAGTAGCTGTCCAAAACTCAGTTGAATCGCACCAAAGCCATTTCCTGTTAAGAAGACCAGACCTAAAAAGGCGAGGGCTGCCCCAATCCATGTCATGACATGTGGTTTTTTACGAAACAGCAGCCATAGCAAGATAGGCACAAGAGGCACATACAGTGCGGTTAAAAAAGCCGATTCACTACTGCTAATTTTTTGTAGTCCAACTGTTTGCGTACCATAGCCCAGTGCAATGAGCAATCCGATGACCGCACCAGCAAAAACTTCAAAAGCGGACATGCCTTTGAGATATTTCCAGGAAATGAGTGTCACGGCAATAGTAGCAGCCATAAAACGCAAGGCCACAAATAGCACGGGACTGGCAAAGGTCAGTCCGTATTTCACCACTACAAAGGTTGTACCCCAAATGATGGTAATTAAAATCAGAGAAAGCTGAGGGAGCTTCGCTTTCCATATTGAGGATTCAGAGGATAAGGTAGACATGGGAGATCAGTATTCAGATAAAAACGAAAAGAGGCCCGAAGACCTCTTTTACAGCAACATCAATCTTTCAGATTAAGCGTCTAAAACCGCTTGTGCTTCACGAAGATTTAAAGTGCCTTCATAGATCGCACGACCAGTAATTGCGCCAAGAATGCCTGGTTGGCCTTTTAAGCCATGAACGTCATCGATATTAGTGACACCACCAGAAGCAATCACTGGAAGACCTGAGTAAGTTGCCAAGTTCACAGTTTGCTCAATGTTCACACCTTGCATCATGCCGTCACGTGCGATGTCGGTATAGACAATGCTGGACACACCTGCATCTGCAAAACGTTTAGCCAGATCAGTCGCTTTCACGTCAGTCACATTGGCCCAACCATCCGTTGCGACCATGCCATTCATGGCGTCAATGCCAACAATGATATGACCAGCGAACTGTTTACATGCTTCTTCAACAAACTCAGGCTCTTTCACTGCTTTTGTACCAATGATTACATAAGACACACCTGCATCTAGATAATGCTCAATGGTTTCCAGTGAACGAATACCACCACCGATTTGAATCGGTAAGTTTGGTTGTGCTTTAGCAATCGCTTCTACGACTGGCTTATGAATTGGGGTACCTGCAAAAGCACCGTTCAGATCAACCAGATGGAGACGACGCGCACCTTCATTTACCCAATGCTGCGCAGTAGCCACTGGATCATCAGAAAATACAGTATCGTCTTCCATACGACCTTGTTTTAAACGGACACATTTGCCATCTTTCAGGTCAATTGCAGGGATGATCAGCATGCTTTCGCTCCTGGCCTAATCGTCGATTGAATTTGAATGGCTGCCATCTTAACAAATAAACGGCGGATTTCTAAATCTAAATACTGAATCTCGCATATGAAAAAAACCTGTCATGGACAGGTTGGAGTGAGTGAGTACAGCTCATTGTTATTTTTATATCTGATCAGGCTGATCATTCAGCATGGATGAAATTCAATTAAACATATGCGAGTTGAAGTTCCAGATCCAGTGGACCTACTTTACCAAGCTGAGTACCTAGGTCATAAAGTCCGTCATTGACTGCACCTGTTGTGGCGCCTACCGTTGTGACGATACTGCCGATAACTGGCAGATCTGCTGCAGTATCAGTAATCGGGGCAAGGTCATCCAGCAGTGCATCGACAGTGCCTGAGACATCTTGCAGGACACCGCCCACACTCGCTACCGGATTACTGAGTACATCATTCACCAGATCTAGTGGCTGAATGCCAGCGACATAATCACCCGTTTCTGAAATCAGTCCACTCAGGTTAGAAGTAGTCTGCCCGACTGATGCAACCACATCACCGATGACTGGCAAAGAAAGCAGTGGGGCGGTCAGCGGCGCCGTAGTATCTAAAACGCTATCTAAGATATCTGAGACGCCATCTAAAGTTTGACCAACCAGGTCTGTAGTTCCATTTAGCAGTGTATCTATACCACTAGCTAAATCTCCCTGTAATAGCTGGTCTGATACGGCATGTACGCCTTGACTCACATCTGCTAAAAGTCCTGTACTGGTATCCAAGACAGTTTTTAGCGTATCGCCAACTACAGGTAATTGTGTCAGTGCGTCCGTCAAAGGTGCCGTCAGAGTACTGACTGTTTCAACCACTTCATCAACTAAGGTAATAACCGCCTTAGTCAGGAAGCCTACAGCTTTGCTAATACCTTGCACTGCCAATGTGAATACCCCATTGAACTTACCGCCACCCAATAAACTTGCCATGATTTTTACCCTCTAGAAATTTGAACTACTTAACGATGGAGAATTGTTATGCACATCATGTTTTAGCAAAAATCTGCCAAATTTATAGAGCCTAAAACCATAATTTTGACCATAAGTCAGGAAAATGTTATGGAAAATTCATGTTTATCAAAGGATTGATATTAATTTTATATATTGTGAAAAAATGTAATTAAAAACAATGATTTATATTGGTTATTTTGGTGCTTTTAAAGGAGGGATAGTGTTATTTTTGTGCATTTCTATCGTTTAGCTTAATGTTCAATTGAAAGAATAGTAAAAAAGTTGAGTAATTTACTCAGATTTTTAGAAAAAGTGATTATTCTTTTGCTGAATTTTGGTGCGTCATATGGTTTACATAATCTTACAATCGGTCGGCGCTTAATTTCTCAAGTAACAGTGTTAAGAAACATCCAGAAGCAATGATGGTTTTCTTTAGGAAAGTTTCAATTCACGGCTTAGGAGTTTCTGTTGCCAAAGTTCTTCTAGAATTAAAATACAGGCATAAGCATCCGCAGCCGCGTATTCAATTTGAGCCTGGCTGAGTTTCCGTGCTGCCCAGTTAGAGGTACTGATCTTTTTGGACTTTGGGAAATTGACCTGGAACAGGAGTGTCATCGCATTTCTGACCCCAACAGCCTGTTTGAACCCAAAACTGCCAAAGCATTTGGAGAGTTCCAGTACCCCATTTAATTCAATACCTTTTTTACGGAACAGATGTTTGTCATTTTTTAAGCCAAAGCCAGCTTTCATCTGATTGGGATTGGCAAATATCGGCTGTAAAAAATGCCATAGTTCCGTATTCATTTGAAATAAATACGCCCTTTCTCGGGTAGCTAACTGAATCAAATGCGGTCCTGTAGACTGTTCACCGGCTTTAAATATGGGCTTGGATTCTGAGTCAAAGCCAAAGACTTGTACCTGTTCAAGTTCTTCACGTATTACTTCTGCCTGTTGAAGATTCTGAATTACAATAATTTTTTCAAAGGAGATATTTTGAAATCTTGGAAGTGTGGCGATCTCTTCTTTGGTGGGTAAAATTGGAGAATGAAGGGCATCCATGACGAGTCTGTGTGGGTCCGTGTATGAAGATGCAGCTTAAGACTTTTTCAATTCAGTCTAAAGCGCTTTTAAGAAAATTATTTTTAAATCAAGATGAAAAGCCAGACCTATTTTTAGATCTGGCTTCTGAATTGAGTTGACTGGATTAAACTTATTGCTGTTGCAAAGTTGCCTGTTTTGCACGATTGACATAGTCCTGATAAGACGGAACCGCCATGGCCGCTACAATCCCCAAAACAATCAGTAGAATATAAAGAATCGCCAGTACATTTTCCCAGCCACGTGTGGTACGGGGGTGTCCAAACTGGTTGTGATTGCGGTTACCCGGAGCAAACAGAGCATACAAGGCAAATAAAATATTGGCGATAGGTACCAGCATCAGCAAAGACAGCCAGCCGCTATGGTTTCGGTCATGCAGGCGACGAATTAAAAAGATGATACTGAAATAAATTACTGCAATATAAATTAATCCCATGACTACCAGTGATAGCATAGGCAAGGAGCCATCTGGACTCAGAAATGGATTTCCGCCTGGTAGAATGACAGCAGCTAAAATACCGACAAGCATTAAACAAAAGCCCATTAGCATATTCCAGGCCAGATATGAACGACGCCCAAAACGTCCCCCTGCATTTAAAGCAGAATCATTTAAATTACTCATTGTTATTTCCTTGTTTTTATCATTAAGATTTTTATAAGTAAATGAATGATATAGTAATTTATTAAAAAATAAAAGATTAAATATTGAGCAATAAAAAACCCGCTTTAAGCGGGTTTTTTAAGCATGGAGAGGATTAGATATTCCATTCCACGAAGTTTTTCAGCAGTTGTAAACCTGCGGTATGGCTTTTTTCCGGGTGGAACTGGGTCGCAAACAGATTTTCTTTATGCAGTGCCGTACAGAATTCCAGTCCATAGTTGCATGTCGCAGCCACGATGCTTGGATCTTTTGGCTCTACATAGAAGCTGTGTACGAAATAGAAACGTGCATCCTGTTCAATGTCTTTCCACATTGGATGACCTGGATCAGCCTGATGTACCTGGTTCCAGCCCATATGCGGTACTTTTAAACCTTCCATATCCGGGAAGCGTTTCACTTCACCTTCAAAAATACCCAGTGCATCTGCACCGCCATTTTCTTCAGAACGTTGCATCAGCGCCTGCATACCGACACAAATTGCCAGTACCGGCTTATTGAACACCGCATGACGTACCACATCATCAATACCCGCTTCATGCATACCGTGCATACAGTCACGCATTGCGCCTACACCCGGGAAAACAATCTTGTCTGCCTGAGCAATCAGCTTGGGATCATTGGTCACATCTACTTTAGCACCGACATGTTCTAATGCTTTGGCAGCGGAGTGAAGATTTCCCATGCCATAGTCAAGAAGGGCAATACGGGTCATTACAGGGTACCTTTGGTTGAAGCAACAGTATTGGCAGCACGTGGATCAACTTCACATGCCATACGCAATGCACGGGCAAACGCCTTAAATACGCTTTCAATCTGATGGTGACTGTTTTTACCTTTTAGGTTGTCAATATGTAAAGTCATCAGCGAGTGATTTACAAAGCCCTGGAAGAATTCAGAGAACAGGTCTACATCAAAACGGCCAATCATGGCACGGGTAAATGGAATATCCATAAACAGACCCGGACGACCAGACAGATCAACCACGACACGGCTCAAAGACTCATCAAGCGGGGCATAGAAGTGACCATAACGGCGTAAACCTTTCTTGTCACCCAATGCTTGTGCAAAGGCTTGACCCAGGGTAATACCACAGTCTTCTACAGTATGGTGATCGTCAATTTCCAGGTCGCCGTCACAATGAATATCAATATCAAACAGACCATGTCGCTTGATTTGATCAATCATATGATCTAAAAATGGAATACCAGTATTTAAAGTGCCTTGACCAGACCCATCGAGATTCAAGCGAACTCGAATTTTGGTTTCGTTGGTATTTCTTACCACTTCACTGATACGATCTGTCATAGACACGTTCCTCAAATACGTCAAAATGATTGATGTAGAAAATATTTTCGCCGTGACGACGTCACCGCATATTAGATTGCTCAGGAGGGTTTATCAATGCCTATAACCGTACATGCCTATACTTCTTTGGAAAATGATGAAGTGCGCAGCCAGCTTGAGCGACTGTATGATACCAGCCCGGAGTTTAGTGATGGGGCCGATGCCATGGAACAACTAGAGCAAAACTTGAAACAGTATACCGTACTTTATACTGCAGAATTTAATACCCGTATTATTGGTGCGATCTGGTGCACGGGTCAAGGCGCAACCCGCCTGCTGGAGTATGTCGTTGTACATCCGGCTAATCGTGGACGTGGAGTTGCAAAAAGGCTGGTTAGTGAAGCCTGCCGAATGGAAGAAGAAAAAGGTGTGAAGGTGTTTGAACCTGGCTGTGGCGCGATTCATCGCTGTCTGGCACATATCGAAAAAATTTAAACTTTTCCGGTATCAAGGCAGCCTTAGGGCTGCTTTTTTATGCAAATTTTTGACCGAAAATGAATAATTTAGGCCGTTTTAATTAAAAATTAAGCAAGTGATAATTAAATCTGCTGCAAAAGTAGACGATTGATAAAAATTATACTTTTCATGCTTGACGGCATTGGGCTGAAACGGTTTAATACGCGTCATCGGCGTGATAGCTCAGTAGGTAGAGCAACGGATTGAAAATCCGTGTGTCCCCAGTTCGATCCTGGGTCTCGCCACCATATTCAAAACGATTTAAAGTTTTCAATCCCTGATCCCATCAGGGATTTTTTTTGGGTCAAATTTTACACATTCAATCATTTTTTTTCTAATTTCGATTGACTAATGTGTACAGATACGGCTTAATACACCGCATCGGCGTGATAGCTCAGTAGGTAGAGCAACGGATTGAAAATCCGTGTGTCCCCAGTTCGATCCTGGGTCTCGCCACCATATTCAAAAAACCTCAAACCATGTTTGAGGTTTTTTTTCGTTTGTCATTTTGTCATTTTGTCATTTTGTCATTCAACAGAAAATAATCTTTCTTGATTACTCGGCTTTGAAACTGTGAGCGTCATACGCTTTTAGGTTTCGAGATCATTTTCCTGAGATGCCATTCATCCGAGCAGGCATGAGTTGTCCAAATAATCCATGTAATCTAATAGATAAGAATATTAAAAATAGTTCATGACATCTGCAGTTATGCAACTTGGGTGATAGAAAATAAGGGGGAGGCGAGACAATGAATATTATGAAAATGTCTATATTTGGAATCATGCTGGGCGCATTCAGCATGGGAGCACTAGCCGACGATGACAAAGTAGCGGTAACGCTGCCGACCTTAACCGTAATGGCGGAACCTGAACTGAGTAATGAAACTGGTTATGTTCCTTTTGTTCAGGAAGAAAAGACTCAGCGTGCCTTACAGCATCAGGTGATGCGCAGTTCCAAGGAAGCCCAGAATTTTGTACTGAATGCACAGGTGATCGAAAATCTGGATTTTCAGCCGCAGAACCAGCCTGACTTTAATTCGGTTTCTCCAATGCTGCAGCAATATGTCATGAGTATTGCCCAAGGCCTGCAATCCAGTGATCCAACTCAGGGTTTAAATATCATGCTACAGCCGCTGGGGATTGATCGTAGCAATAGTCAATCTGCTGAATATCGTTTTCAACTGCAAATTAATCCGAGTACGATCAAACTCGGTATGCAGGATTATTTCAATAAACTTTCCCCTGCTATTCCTTAAGCTCAAAGCAAGTAATCTAATCTTAAGTCTTTGAATCCTCGTTAGTCGGGGATTTTTTATATCTGGAATTTGCGAGAGATTTATCTTTTATGCAAAAGCAATCTGCATAAAAACCGTTTACATCGAACACCAGTAATCATACGGTATTAACCGTCTATCGACGCTCACAGTAATACTCAGCACCTTTACATAAGTTCAAGCAAGAATAAGGTTTCTCCCACTGAAATGACGATGCGGAGGTTTTCCTTATGCGTCCCCTCGACACAACTTTTCTGATGTTACTGAGTCTGTTTACTGCACTGCGTCTGGTTAATGCACATGCTGCACCAGATTCCGTCACCTTGCCGACACTGACTGTGATGGCCGATCGTGAACTGCGTGAAGAAACCGAGTTCATGCTTCCCTTGCAAGAACAATCCAGCCAGAAACAGGCCTTAAAGATGCGAATGATGAAGATTGAACGTGAACTGCAAGACTATACGGTTAATGCTGACTTCGCGGGTGATATCGAGATTCTACCTACCACCAATCCGGCACGACTGGATAACCTGCCACCAGGGCTGCAACAGTATGTGCAGGCCATTGCCGATGGTTTGCGTTCTCCTGATCCACGTGACGGTATTTATCTGATGCTGGTGCCATTTGGTATTAACCGCGATGCCACTTCAGTTCAGGCGGCTCGGGAGCAGTTCAATCCGAATAATATTGACCGAACGCTGATTAATGAATGGTGTGCTACCAACGGTTGCTAGGCAGGATTAAACGATTCAGAGCTGGCTTAAACAGGAATTTTAATGAAATTTCCTCGTAGGATGAACTATGTCCCTGCATAGAGTTTTTGTATAGAACAATTGATTTGTGTCTAAAAAATCAGCATATTGGTTAAAAGGAAACCTATACATAACTTGCAGCAGGGGAGCATGTGCATGCCGCGTGTCTTTATGGTCCTGGCTGGTGCGACACTTGTTGTCTTTGCATGGCTATTTTATCAATACACTGCGCAACAGCAGGAAGAAGCCGAGCTGATCGAATATGAAACTGTTCTGAATGAAAAGACAGCTGAAATCTTTGAACAGGCACAGGACTGGAGCAAGCCGATTCAGTTAGACATTGAAGAAGACCGTCTGGATGGTGATTATGCGGTCATGGCGGAATATGTACTGGGACAGATGCGAGACCGCGCTGAAGAACGTAATCAGTATTTGCGAGATCTGAAAGCAGCGAACTGGGAGCATTTTCTGGATATTGATCGTCTGGAGAAAGATCAGGCTCAAGGTTATAAAGAAACTGAGACCATGCTCAAGCAGGTGCATCAGATTGTGCAGAACTATGAGCAGACCATTCAGCGCCGTGAAGAAAGCCAGATTGAACAGGTCAAGCGGCTCGATATCAAGCAGCGTTATCGTCAGCAGTTGGCACAGAACCTGAAAGCAACCCAGCAGGAAAGTGATGCCTATGCCATCTTTGCAATTGAAAAGCAGAGTCTGGCCAAGGCTGATCAGCTATTTGCCTTGCTCAAGAAATATAAATGGGAAAAACGCAACCGCATGTTTATGTTCCATGATGAAAAAGCGGTGCAGCCCTTTATCGCATTGTATAAAGATATTGAAAACCTGAATAAACAGATGCAGCAAATTAAGACCAAAAATCAGAAAATTGTCGAAGAAGCTTTGTAGCCTGAAAGCGTCATTTAGCTATAAATCATCCTGAGCATGGTGCCAAAAACAGAAGCATGCTATAGATAAACAGGAAATTATCAGTTGAATAAAATGGTGCGAGAACAGGAGCAATGCTGCATGACTCAGGACTTAGTTTGTTATAAGGAAATGCCAATCTGGACACAGGAACAGATTCCTCAGGGCTTTCAGCGTCCGCATAATACCAAGGCGGGTACTTGGGCCAAACTGACCGTCTTAAAAGGTAAGGTAAATTTTGCCATGCTGGACCAAGCAGGCGAGGTACAATCCGAGCATGTGTTTACTCCAGAGCAGCAACCGCCACTTATTGAGCCTGAGGTATGGCACAAAATTGTCTCTGCCAGTGCAGATGTAGAATGTCAGCTAAAGTTTTACTGTATACCACAGGATTATTTTCATAAGAAATACGCGATTTCCCCAACACATTCCGAGATCCTGGCAGCAACGCCTTATTTAAGCGGTGGTCGCGCACTGGATGTCGGCTGCGGAGAAGGACGGAATTCGCTGTATTTAAACCAGATGGGCTATGAGGTCGATGCTTGGGATGTGAAATCCCAGAGTCTGGAAAAATTTCAGAAAATTGTTGATGCTGAAGATATTCAGCAGATTCATATTGCACAGCGGGATTTGAATGCAGATCCAAGCATTTCTGGCAGTTATGATTTTATCTGCTGCACTGTGGTGATGATGTTCCTGCAAGCTAAAACCGTTCCAGCACTGATTACTCAAATGCAGCAGGCGACCAAAATTAATGGCTATAACCTGATTGTCTGTGCCATGGATACTGATGACATTCCAGCCCAGCCAGATTTTCCTTTTGCCTTTAAGCAAGGTGAATTAAGAGCCTTTTATAAAGACTGGAAGCTGATTAAATACAATGAGGATGTTGGTGAGCTATATCGCAGGGATGAGCAGGGTAACCGCATCAAACAACATTTTGCCACGATGCTGGCGCAGAAGGTCTCAGCTTAATTTTTTTAATATTTGAAAATACAGGCTGATTACTTAGTCGCAGGCCGTATTTAAAAATAGACGATAATAAAAAGGGATGTCAGATGACATCCCTTTGCAGTTTAAATTGCAGGATTAAGCTGCTTTTTTAAACCAAGAGAACCAGCCTTTTTTCTCAGCTTTTACTGCTGCTTCAGCAGGTGCAGCTTTTGCAGCTTCTACTTGTTGAGCTGCTTCAGTTTTTACTTCTGCTGCGTTAGCCATTGCAGTTTCTTTTGCTTCTGTAGTTTTTACGACAGCTTCTGTTTTTACTGCTGCAACTTTTTCTTCAGCTGCTGCTTTTGCTGTATCTGCTTTTACCGCATTTTCAGTTTTTACTGATTCAACTTTTGTTTCTGCTGCTTGTTTTGCATTCGTTGCAGTCGCTTGAGCCGCTTCAACTTTCGCTTGTACAGGTGCAGCAGCTTCTTTGGCAACAGTTTGGGTTGTTTTGGTTACAACAGTTGCTGGCGCAACTTGAGCTTCAGTTGCCATTGCAGATGCAGAAGTCGCTACGATTGCAGTCGCGATCATTGTTTTAAGCATGTTCATATAAACCCTTTTAAGGAAATAGAAAAAAAGAGGATTGATCATACACTTACAAGAATTTAAGTAATTCATAATTAATATTTTAATGTTTGAAAAATACACTAATTTTACAAAGGGATAACATTAAATAAGAAAGCAAAAAAGCTCCGAAGAGCTTTTATTGTACGATTCTCAATTTTGGTTTCTGTGAGTCTTTATATTCGGTGAAAGAATCAAGGGAATTAAAAGTTAAATTATTAAAGTCTTCTCGAGATATTCCGATTTCATTCAGCATAGAATTCACTGAAAATCCTCCCTTAGCATCTAATAATTTAAGTAATTTTAAATACAGAATAGAGTGATCATGATGAGTCGGGTATGGTTCATTTTTGTGATAACCTAAGGAATTAATTTTCATGCAATTACTTCTATATACCCAATCTGTAAGAAGATTTAATTTATGGGATTTATAGTTAATCGCTTGAAGAGATACTCTCCAGTAGCTTTTATACTTAAGCATATTGGTAATACTCATTTCCTTTGGAGCTAAAGAAAGAAAGCTTTCATCAGGCATCAAAAAACAGGAAGCAAAACGATCGGCTTCACTTTCTCGCTTTTTGTAATCGATATCATCATTTGGATTTTGTGTATCATAAATATGCAGAAAAATATGAGCTAACTCATGAGCAGCATCAAATCTAGTCCTCTCAGCAGATTTAAATGTATCTAGCAAAACAAATGGCTGCCCATCTAATGAAATAGATAAAGCATCTACTTCTCGAACATTCAAAGGAAGAGAAAAAACTTTGATGCCTTTAATCTCTAATAGTGAGATTATATTATTGATAGGTTGTACACCTAATCCCCATTCACTTCTTACGCGCAAGGCTGTTATTTCTGGAGAATCATCACTATCAGGATCTAAATTGTAGTCATCTAAGATATTAAAAACAGGAAGATTTTTAATATTTCTTGCAAAATATAGACTTATAGATTCCGCTAAAGAGATATATTCAACTATAGCATTTGAATAGGAAGCTTTAATTCTTGCTCTAGCCCTAAAATTAACTTCAGACATATTAAAATTTGTTGAGTTTTTAACTTCAAAATAAGAGAGAGGGACGTTAAAAAGTTGAGAAGCCTTTGTCCAAAAATCATGAGGTAATGTTCTTTCTCCACTTAAGTACTTTTTAAAAGTGGCTAATGGAATATCTAGGGCTTCAGCTGTTTTTGAATGACTGAAACCGCGCAAATTTTGCGCGGCTTTAATACGGTCAAGTTGGTACATACAAATTCTCATTAAAGCAAATTATTTAACTCGTAAACGTTAAATAGCTTGTAAGTCTCCGAAGTCATCTTCGGTAATCGGATTATTCTCATCCGGAATTGGTGCTTCATATGCTTCAGGAGCATCTGGAGAGTCAGACATAATTAATCTTAATGTATGATTAATAGGGAAGCACTTAGTTTTTTCACCTACAGGAGATACCTTATAGATGCCAGTAGCATATGCGATCTCGAATGGCAGAAAACTACTATTTTCAGTGTCAATTAAATTGCTTGGTTGGTAATAAACAATGAAAGTTCTAAAAAAATTCGAGTCCGCATAATGGGATTTATTCGCTAATAATTTTAGCTCAGTCGCATGACCTTTATGACATTTTGATGTGATGACATTTAATTCATTGCCAAAAGCCTCATCATTTGGTGACATAAATATTAATTGTAGGTTTTTCTCAGAGTTAACAAGACAAGGTTGCCCATTCTTGCGAATCAAAAACCAACCCAAAGGTTCTAAAATAGTATCTGCATGTTCACAGATATCACCCCAACGTCCCATAGCACGACCTGGATTCTTTTTTTTACGAAGTGCGTATCCACTGTTTGCTAATTTAAAGGCAAGTTGTAATTCACTCGTAATATTAAGTCCAAGCTCAATGAGTTTACTACTGGCATTAGTTCCCCATAAAATTTCACAAGGGACTTGGTTTAACTCATTCCAATCCAAGCTATTAAATGTACGTTGCATACAGATACTCTAAGAAAATTTGTATACAAAATATAACATCAAATGATGACTTAAAAAGTATACATATTAGAGTTTTTATTCTAAATTTGTATCAGATTATTTCATAAAAAACCCCGCTTTTGCGGGGTTTCTTTTGGTCACGTATTTAAGAATTAAACACGTTCGATCACAGTTGCGATACCTTGACCAAGACCGATACACATCGTCGCAAGGCCGATTTGCGTATCTTGCTGTTCCATCACGTTCAACAACGTTGTTGTGATACGCGCACCAGAACAACCCAATGGGTGACCCAATGCAATCGCGCCACCGTTATGATTCACGATGTCTTGCTTATCATAAATGCCTAAGCCTTTAAGAACAGAAAGACCTTGTGCAGCAAATGCCTCGTTCAATTCAAATGTTTGAATATCAGAAATCGCAAGACCAGCGCGTTTTAACGCTTTTTGCGTTGCCGGAACCGGACCAAAGCCCATGATCGCAGCATCACAGCCTGCAACCGCCATAGAGCGAATTACAGCACGTGGTTTAAGACCTAAAGCTTGCGCACGTTCAGCAGACATCAATAACATTGCAGACGCACCGTCAGACAACGCTGAAGAAGTCGCAGCAGTCACAGAACCGCCTTTCGGATCGAATACTGGACGCAATGCTTTGAACGCTTCAAGGTTTGCATCAGGACGAATTACTTCGTCGATGTCGCAAAGCTGTTTAAAACCGTTGGCATCATGACCTTCAATACCGATGATTTCGTTCTTGAAACGACCTTCCTGAGTCGCAGCCCAAGCACGGCGGTGAGATTCAACACCAAACGCATCTTGTTCTTCACGAGTAATGCCATTCATACGACCTAACATTTCAGCGGTTAAGCCCATCATGTTCGACGCTTTTGCATAGTGCTTAGATGCTTCTGGGTTCAGGTCGATGCCGTGCATCATACCCACGTGACCCATATGCTCAACACCACCAATGATGAACACATCACCTTGGCCGGTCATGATTTGAGCCGCAGCAGTATGGATTGCCTGCATCGATGAACCGCATAGACGGTTAACCGTTTGACCTGCAACAGTCTTAGGAAGATCTGCCAGTAACGCGATGTTACGACCGATATTCATACCTTGTTCTAGAGTCTGGTTTACACAGCCCCAGATTACGTCTTCAACTTCGTTGACATCGAACTGGTTACGAGCAACAAGCGCACGTACAAGTTCAGCAGAAAGGCTGTCTGCACGTACATTGCGGAACATACCATTTTTGGTTTTACCCATTGCTGAACGTACGCCATCAACGATGACAACGTCACGTGGATTTAAAGTAGCCATTCACGTTGCTCCTTAACCGTAGAATTTTTTGTTGTTAGCAGCCATGTCACGCAACATTTGTGGCGCTTCATAAGCTTTACCTAAGTGTGCGTACTTGTCGCAAAGTGCAACGTATTCAGCTACACCAGTCTGGTCGATATAACGGCATGGACCGCCACGGAATGGAGGGAAACCTACACCCATGATCATCGCCATATCTGCTTCAGCAGGTGTTGCTACGATGTTGTCTTGCAGGCAACGAACAGTTTCATTACAGAAAGCAAGCATCATACGGTCAATGATTTCTTGAGCATCAAATTCGCGTTTTTCCGTAGTTGCAACAGAAGCCACAAGATCGTATGCAGTTGGATCAACCACTTTGGCTTTCTTGCCTTTACGGTCCAATTCGTATTTGTAGAAACCAACGTCATTCTTTTGACCAAGACGTTTGTTTTCGTACATCACCTGGATTGAACCTTTGTAGTCAGGCTTCATACGGTCAGGGAAACCTTCCGCCATGACTTCTGCACCGTGAACACCAGTATCGATACCCACAACGTCCATTAAGTAAGCAGGACCCATAGGCCAGCCGAATTTTTCCATCACTTTGTCGATTTGCTGGAAGTCAGCACCATCTTTCAGTAGAAGGTCAAACGCACCAAAATAAGGGAACAATACGCGGTTCACTAAGAAGCCCGGGCAGTCATTCACAACGATCGGTGTTTTACCCATTTTCTGAGCCAGAACGACTGTAGTTGCAATCGCTTCGTCAGAAGTCTTCGCACCGCGGATCACTTCTACCAATGGCATCATGTGCACTGGGTTAAAGAAGTGCATACCCACGAAGTTTTCAGGACGCTCCAGGTTTTCAGCCAGACGCGTGATTGAAATCGTAGACGTATTCGAAGCAATGATCGTGTTTTCACGAACTTTCGCTTCGGTCTCTTTCAGAACGATACCTTTCACTTTTGGATTTTCAGTCACCGCTTCAATCACGATGTCCACTTCTTTAAACTCGTCATAGCTTAAAGTTGGGCGGATGCGCGCAAGAGTTTCACCCATTTGTGCAGGCTTCATTTTCTTGCGTTCAACTTGTTTGGTCAGTAAGCCGTTTGCTTCTTTCATACCTAAAGCAAGTTGTGGATTACCAATGTCTTTCATAATGATTGGTGTGCCTTTGCTTGCCGCTTGGTAAGCAATACCACCACCCATGATACCTGCGCCTAATACAGCCGCTTGGTTCACAGGGTGTGCACCTTTCTCATATTTCTTGGAAGTTTTCTTCACTACCTGGTCGTTGATGAATAGACCAATCAACGCACCTGCTTGCGGTGTTACTGCAGCTTTGGCAAAGCCTTGTGCTTCTGCTTTTAATGCTTCATTACGTGGAAGGCTTGCACCTGCCTGTAGTGAATCAAGCATCAATTTTGGTGCCGGGTACTGAGCAGGATTTGCTTTTGCAAGAACCGCACCTTTGGCTGTATTGAACGCCATCATTTGCTCAAGCATGTTCAACTTAACAGGATCTAGTTTTTCCTGGCGTTTTGCTTTCCAGTCTAGACGACCCGCAATCGCTTGTTTAACCAGATCAATTGCAGCGTCTTGCAGTTTGTCCGCAGCAACCACTGCATCAACAGCACCGTCTTTCAGTGCAGCAGCAGGTTTCTTCGGATTGGCCATTGCCATCCATTCAACTGCATTGTCGATACCGATCACACGGCTTAAACGAACAGTACCACCGAAGCCCGGGAAGATCCCCAGTTTGATTTCAGGCAGGCCAACAGCAGCTGCTTCTGACATCACACGGTAGTCACACACCAGACACATTTCAAAACCGCCACCCAATGCTTGACCATTGATTGCAGCAACTTTAGGAATGTCTAAATCTTCAAAAGAGTTGAAGATGTCATGAACAGGCAGTGCCCATTCTACAATTGCCTGTTCGCCTTGCGCGAAGTTCGCACCGAACTCAGTAATATCTGCACCTACGATGAAGGTTGACTTCGCTGAAGTGACGATTAAACCTTTGATGTCAGCGTTTGCTTTTACCGCGTCAATTGCAGCTTTAAAATCTTCAATTGTTGCACGGTTAAATTTGTTGACCGACTCACCTTGTAAGTCAAAGCGGAATTCTGCAATTCCGTCCGAAAGCATTTGGACGGTAATGGCATTGCCAGCGTGGATCATGCCTGATCTCCTTTATTTTGGAGGACTTCTAAGTTGATGTTGTGAAGAGCCTATGCGCGATTCCTGCGCATATTTATGCTTCGCCAATCTTACGATAACTATATCCAAAAAGAACATAACAAGTTGTATCAAGCCGTGACGCAAGGGTCATCTATTTTTGCCTGAACTGTTTTGGCTGTTATGCGTTCCAGTATGGCTCTTATCAAGCACAATGAACTGAAGATTTTGTTTCAGTTCACAATTTTTTAATGAGAACTCCATTTATATTGGGTGATAGCAAGGCTTTTCAAGTCTTTGAAAAAATCGTTTTACTGTCAAAAAAGTCAATTTAGGGCAGAGAATTTCTTTGTTGCTGTTTTGCAGCCTGATTAAAATCGCGCTCCAAGTCCAGCTTTGTTGCAGTTTGGTTGTGAGGTGGTAGTTTGCCGATAAGCTGGCTGGGATTGTGAATCGACCGGGCTTAGAATGGGTGAAAATAAGTAAAAACCTAGAACAATAATAAGAAGATCACTGCATGAAATTGACAGATCAGACGCTGATGCAGCAGATGCAGATTTCATTGCCCGACATCCAGCGACGCAAGCAATTACTTGGACTGACCGAAGAAGCACTGGCAGTACTGGCGACCGTGCGTGAACTGATAGAGCCAGGCTTGCAGGACACTGTGGCCGAATTTTATGACTATCAAACCTCTGTACCCGAAATTAATAATCTGATTGGTGATGTCGATACGCTTAAACGCCTCAAGGTCGCCCAGCATCAATATATTCTGGATCTGTTTTCTGGCTGCTATGACAGTGTTTATGTCAATAACCGCTTGCGTATCGGATTGGTGCATAAACGTATTGGGGTAGGGCCGCGTCTGTATCTGGCTGCCTTGCATCAGATTAAATTAGGCATCTTTAAATTAGTGGAACAGTATGTAGCGGATGCAGCCCTGGCGCGGCAGGTGCAGGACACCCTGGAAAAACTGTATACCTTTGATATTACCTTGGTGGTTGAAACCTATATCTGGAGCCTGGTCAAAGAAGTGAATAGCTCCCATCACAAACTGCAGGAATATGCCATGGCACTTGGTGCGCATGCACAGGAAATGGAAACCCTGTCCCGGCTGGATCCACTGACAGGGCTTTATAATGTGCGTAGCCTGACTTCGATGTTGAATGAGTTACTTTATCGTGCACGGCAACAGCATGCACCTGTGACCGTGGTATTTATTGATATCAACGACTTTAAACTGTTAAACGACCAATATGGCCATCTCTATGGTGATCAGGTGATACAGGCAGTAGCGAGTACCTTAAAGCAGATTGCCCGGGATGAAGACTACTGTTTCCGCTATGGCGGTGATGAGTTTCTAGTGGTATTGCCGAACTGTACCGAGGCAGATGCCTTGCAAAGCTTTATTCCACGCGTAGAGCAAACCTTGAGCCAACTGACAATGCCGGTCAGTCTTAGTGTCGGGATTCATCAGGCAGATGCCAATAGCGGCTATCTGGATAGCGCCAGCCTGATCCGCTGTGCCGATGACAAGATGTATGCGGTCAAGAAACAATACAAAATGAAAGGGAAATAACAGCAATCAATACGGCAATTCATGATTGCTATTTCATGCTGTATCACTTTTAAAATATCTGATGAGTTAAGTAATTTTGCTGGTAGATCCTATTTTTAGATTTACAATAGCTTTAAGAATGGGGGAGCACACATGCAGGTATTTCGTTCCAAAAAAGACTGGTGGCTGGTGGCCTTTCTGGTGTGTATGACCGGGCTATTGGTGCAGTTACTGCTGGTAATGTCAGCCAAAGGCACCATGCAGCAATATCCATTGCATACTGCGGTGTATATACTGACGATTGTAATGATCTGGTGGCCTGTGCTGAATACCCGATATCAGCTTACTGCTGATCAATTGATCGTCAAAAGTATGTGGTTTAGCTGGCAGATTCCCGTAGCTGCTATTCAGGCGGTCACTCCAACTGACTATTCATCTGTTGCGCCCGCTTTGTCCCTGAAGCGTTTACGCGTGGATTATCGTGAAGATGGAACCAATAAATTTGTGCTGATCTCACCCAAAGACCAGATGGCATTTATTAATGCGGTACAGAACCAGCAGGCATCTTAAGCGCTCATTCTGTGGTCAAAGCTATTCAGGCTGAATCACCAAATTGCCTTCTATACAATCTAGCTTCAGCGTAGACTGTTCAGGCTGATTTAAAAAATATACCGCTAAAACTGGTTCTAGTTCGATACGCATCTTGCGACCCAGATGACGTGCGCCATAGCGAATATCATGCCCTTGATAGAAATAGGCCTTGGCTGTATCGGTTAGGATCACACTTCGCTTCTGATGCTGTAGTCGCTGATTAAGTTTTTCCAGCTCAATCTCAACCAGTCGTGGCAGAGCATCATTTTGTACAGCCTGATAATGCAGGGTACGATCAATCCTGTTCAAAAATTCAGGATCAAACTTACGCTGCATGACCTTTTCAATAATGCGCTGTGTCGGTACTTTTTTCAGGCACAGATTCTGAACCTGCTGCGGCAAATAACTGAGTTTTTCCAAATATTGCTGGGCAGCTTGCGCGCCAACATTACTGGTCATAAAGATCATACAATTCCGAAAATCGATGGTTTTGGTGCCTGCTGTGAGGGTTAAACGACCTGTATCCAGCACGTTCATTAAACCTCGAATGACTTCGATTGAAGCCTTTTCTAATTCATCAAATAGCATAATGCCCGGGCGGGTATGACTACCTGCAATCGCAGTTTCATCGAACAGGCTATGACCTTCTTTTGAGCCGACATAACCCGGAGGCGCACCTGTTAGCGCTGCGGCATAATGTTCTTGCGCCAGCGTATTCATGTCGATACGGCAAAACGCATCTGGACGTCCATAGATAGCCTCGGCGATCAGGCGCACGGTCTCGGTTTTACCTACTCCGGTTGGGCCAAGCATCAAGGTCACGGACAGGGGACGATCCGGTCTGGAAAAATCAGCCTTGACCACATGTAGCATCTTTTCGATTTCATTCAGCGCAGCATCCTGCCCAATAATCCGTTCCCGGAGCAGGTCCATGACCGCCTTGGGTTCAAAGTGAAAGCGTGGCTTGCCAATCAGGCGGTCACGTTCCGAAGCGCTATGCGTGGAGGTGCCAGGCTGGACGATATGGAAACCGGAATGCTGCGTGGTCATCTTGGGGAATCTCAAAAACGAACCCGTCGAGCATAACAAAGATATCAGTTGAAATTTATAGCTTTTAGCAATCACAGTATAACGGTGAGCCTATAAATTAACCGGGATTGCATACTTATAAACTTCGCTTGTGGGCAGGCTTGATGGTAATTTTGTCACCGCGCTTGAAAATCAGGCAATAAGCATCACATTATCTGCATATTGCATATGAAAAATAGGTTGCAGGTGAACGAGAACGCGCGTCCCCATATTGAAAAAATCCTGGCGAATATGACCACGCTTCCGGGGGTATACCGGATGTATGGCAAGGATGGCGAATTGCTGTATGTGGGCAAGGCAAAAAACCTGAAAAACCGCGTATCCAGTTATTTCGTCAAGACCCTTGAACATCCGAAAACCCAAGCATTGGTGGCGCGGATTTATGATATTCAGACTTTGGTGGTGCGTTCTGAAACCGAAGCGTTACTGTTAGAGCAGAATCTGATCAAGCTGCATCGTCCGCCATATAACATCATGCTGCGCGATGATAAATCCTATGTCTATATCTTTGTATCTAGTGATAAACCTTATCCACGGATTGCAGCAGGTCGAGGCAAGGGCAAGCATCAACCGGGCAAGTTTTTTGGACCTTATCCAAGTGCTTACAATGCCAAGGATACCCTGATCGTTTTACAGAAACTGTTTAATGTGCGCCAGTGTGAAAACAGCTATTTTGCACAGCGTAAGCGTCCCTGCCTGCAATACCAGATCAAGCGTTGCTCAGGCCCCTGTGTTGGACTGATTTCACCTGAAGACTATCAGGAAGATGTCAACAACTCGATTCGCTTCTTGCAAGGCGATACCAAGGAGCTGAATCAGCAGCTGATTGCTAAAATGGAAGCTGCTGCCGAACAGCTAGAATTTGAAAAGGCTGTATTTTATCGGGACCGTATGGCTCTGTTACGTGATGTTCAAGCTAATCAGGCGATCTACAAGGTCAAAGGTGAAGCCGACATTCTGGCGATTGCCCATCAGGCCGGCGTGACCTGCGTACAGATTATGCATGTGCGTAATGGTAAAATGCTGGGGGGTAAAAGCTATTTCCCGGATATCCAGGGTGATGATCTCAGTCAGATGCTGAGTGATTTTATTGCCAACTTCTATTTCCAGGTTGCGGATGAAATTCCAGCAGAACTGATCGTCAATGTAGAAGTGACTGATCGTAACGAGCTGGAACAGGCATTGGCCCAGCATTTTGATAAAAAAATCCAGATTAAATCCAAGGTCCGCGAAACCCGTGCCGAATGGCTGGAACTGGCACAAATGAATGTGTTGCAAGGGATTAAATCGAAACTGGCGAATCACTTTGAACTGAATGAGCGTTTCCATCAGCTGGAGCAGGTGGTGGGACATCCTGTGGACCGGATTGAGTGTTTTGATATCTCACATACCATGGGGGAGGAAACGGTCGCATCCTGTGTGGTGTTTGATAGTGGCGGTGCGCGTAAGCGGGATTATCGCCAGTTCTCGATTAACGACATTACCGAAGGCGATGACTATGCTGCAATGCGTCAGGCGTTGACCCGACGTTATAAAAAGCACATGTTGCCCGACTTGTTACTGATTGATGGGGGTAAGGGACAGCTGCATATGGCAATGGAAGTCATGCAGGATCTTGGTCTGGACGCTTTTATGGTGGGTGTATCCAAAGGTGAGGGACGTAAACCAGGCTTAGAAACTTTACATTTTACTGATGGCACCAAGATTCAACTTCCCGAAGATCATAAAGCCCTGCATCTGATTCAACAGGTACGGGATGAAGCACACCGCTTTGCAATCACCAAACACCGTGCCAAACGCGACAAGAAACGAGGCTCTTCAGTTCTGGAAGTGATTCCCGGTCTGGGCCCAAAACGCCGTCGTGACCTGCTGACCCATTTCGGCGGCATTCAAGGTGTGCTGAAGGCTTCAGAGAAAGACTTGATGTTAGTACCAGGCTTAGGTGAAGTCATGGCTCGTACTATTTATAAAGTACTGCATGAATAAAAATCCAAATTAAATCATTTGCCAAAGTGCTCAGTGACGGAGAAGTCATTGAGCATTCACATCAATTCAAATTTATTGAATGATATCAGAACTAAAATGAACCACAGGGATGCACAATGACACTGGAACAGGTGTATGCAGCGATTGCTGTTGAGGAATGGGTTGATCTTCCAGCAGGATGGTTACAAGGACGGACCCTGTATGGTGGTCTGGCTGCGGCGATGATGATGCAAAAAGCGGTGCTGAGCATTAATGACCCGGCGAAACATCTTTTAAGCACCAGCGTAACTTTTGTGGGGCCGGTCCAGCAACGGCCAGTCAGGTTAACTGCAGAAATTCTGCGTGAGGGTAAATCCGTCACTACGGTTGAAGTTCGCCTGTGGCAGGATGATGCAGTGCAGAGTATCTTGTTAGCCAGTTTTGGTGTAGCACGTGACTCGACTATTCAAGTACATCAGGAGGCATCTGCTCCGGATTATCCAGCTCCAGAAAGCCTGTTTAGCATTCCTCCAAACGTAGGTATGCCGGAATGTTACCAGCAGTTTGAGGTTCGTTGGGCTGAAGTGAATTTGCCATGCACGGGGAGTGATCATCCTGATTTTGGCGGATGGTGCCGTTTTGATCCGGAAAGACATGCAAACCGCAAATTTGAAGTTGCTGACCTGATGGCAATTTTTGATATCTGGCCACCCGGTGTATTGCCGATGTTTAAGCAGATTGCACCAGCCAGCAGCCTCAACTGGACGGTGACCTATGTGCATCCAGTACAACATCAGTTGAATGATTGGTTTAAATATAAAGTATTTACTGATCATGCAGCAGATGGCTACGCGACAGAACATGCCTATCTGTGGGATGCTGAAAATCGCCTGATTGCGATTGCCAGACAGACAGTGACAGTGTTTGCCTAGTGACACTGCTGGCCAATTCGTATAAAGTGAAGCCTATTAACGATGGATCAAACCTCAATAAAAGTGTGCATTTTCATCGTACATGAGGGGAACAATTGGCGGTGTCTATGACTACAGGTCGTATCCTGAATATTCCAAACATCTTGACCTTGGCACGTATTGTCCTGATTCCAGTCTTTCTATTGGTGGCCTATTGGCCGCCGGCGATGGGGATTGATGAAAGCAATCCGGATATGACGCGTCATATGCTGTTGACTGCAATTTTTGTGGTTGCGGCGGTAACGGACTGGTTTGATGGCTATCTGGCGAGAACATTGAACCAGACTTCGGCTTTTGGTCGATTCCTGGATCCGGTGGCAGACAAGCTGATGGTTGCAGCTGCACTGATTGTACTCGTCCAATGGCAACCTTCGATCTCCATGGCCTTTGCTGCAATTGTGATTATCTCGCGGGAAATTACGGTATCAGCTTTACGTGAATGGATGGCTGAACTGGGTGCGCGAACCAGTGTGGCGGTGTCTACAGTCGGCAAATACAAGACCGCTTTCCAGATGATCGCAATTACCGTATTTCTGCTTAACTGGCAGCCGCTAGATATGCTGGCTTATGCATTGCTCTATACTGCAGTTGTGCTCACCTTATGGTCGATGTTTATCTACCTGAAAGCGGCCTGGCCCTATCTGAAACAGCCTTAATCGAATATTGAATCAAGCCCCAGTCACTGGGGCTTTTTTTATGGTCGATGGTAATTCTCAGGCAAAAAAATACCCAGCCTTTGGGGGAAGAACTGGGATGAAATCGGGGATATTTATCGCTATTATACAAAGATGTTGCCATCCTCTTAATTGCTATTATAGGAAATCCATTTTTTAATTCATGTACATTCTTGTAGTGTAATGTTGCATTTCTATAGTGGCATGTATCTGCCGTTTACAATCTATTATTTTGAAATGAATGAAGGGCTTAAATCTAATAAGACTCATAATTAAATTCTTTAAATAAGATAATTAAATTCAGCATTTTTAAACTTAATTGATTAGTAAAACTTCATATTTACAATAAATTTAATCTATAAAATAAATAGTATTGAAAAAAATTGATCTTAAAACTGACGCAAGCTGTTGTTCTGAGAAGTTTAGGAAAAGAGGCAGGATATGATCTATTGATTAGAAAATAGATAACTAGATGAAGGGAATTCTAGGGATTTTATTTGCTTATTTACGGTACATTTCTGCAATCAAGAGAAAGGTGGGTGAGAAAATTAAAAAATGCTTTAAGAAAACCTTTTTCGGATTTCACTTGAGAGGGCGGTTCCTGTCTTTCATCATGTTGAGCGTCGTATAAAAAGTCTGTCTAATGATGGAGATTTTTTTAGATTGAAGCCTATACATAATAAGCTGCTTGTCTTGCGGCGTGGCGGTATAGTGCATAAAAAAGGAGTCTTCTTAGACTCCTTCTTGACATTTGAAACTACGCGCTTCGCTTGTCTTGCGTAATTTTTAGAGCAGTGCATAAAAAAGAATCCCCAAGTTGGGGATTCTTTTAGATTAAAGCCTACGCGCAGCATAGCTGCTTGTCTTGCGGCGTGGCAGAGCAGTGCTCCGCTTGATCACGCCTCAGGCTTTAGCCCTTCAGCTTTTTCCAATGATTCATCATTATTGAAAAACTTCTCACGTTGTTCTTCAAGGAACTTTTTCGCATCCGCTTCAAACACGTTTAAACGCTTTTCATTGATCAGCGTAGTTTGATGCTTCAGCCATTCCTGCCAAGCCTGTTTAGATACAGTATCAAACAGTTCCTGACCCTTTGCACCTGGGAATGGTGCAAAGTCTAAGCCTTCCATTTCTTTTTGATACTTACGGCAAAATACTTGTCGAGACATATCAATACTCCGAATTTAAGATAGCGCAATTAAGTGTAAAGTTTTTCCAGACGTGCATAAGCGCGTTCGATTGCTGCTGCGACTTGTACAGGTGCAGTACCACCAATGTGGTTACGCGCATTTACAGATGCTTCTAAAGTTAACGCTTTTTCAAATACATCTGCCTGGATCAGGTCAGAGAATTGCTGTAGCTGTTCAAGGGTGAGTTCAGACAAGTCTTTACCTTCCTGAACACCAAGTGCAACGGCTTTACCCACAATCTCATGTGCATCACGGAAAGCAACGCCATTTTTCACCAGGTAATCTGCAAGGTCAGTTGCAGTCGAGAAACCACGAAGCGCTGCCTCACGCATGATTTCGATATTTGGAACCAGTGCAGGAATCATATCTGCAAATGCCATCAATGAACCACGAACGGTATCGATCGCATCAAATAATGGTTCTTTGTCTTCCTGATTGTCTTTATTGTAGGCTAATGGCTGACCTTTCATTAGCGTCAACAAGCTCATCAGGTCACCATAGACACGGCCAGTCTTACCACGGATTAGCTCAGGAACATCCGGGTTTTTCTTTTGTGGCATGATTGAAGAGCCGGTACAGAAACGGTCTGGAATGTTTACGAATTTAAACTGTGCAGATGTCCAAAGAATCATTTCTTCAGACATGCGTGACAAGTGCATCATAATTAAAGATGCAGCTGCATTGAATTCAATACCGAAGTCACGATCAGAAACAGCATCTAATGAGTTTTCAGCTACTGCTTCAAAACCTAGCAGTTCAGCTGTATAAGTACGGTCGATTGGATAAGTGGTGCCTGCTAAAGCAGCAGAACCCAATGGCATACGGTTAACGCGTTTACGGCAGTCAATTAGGCGTTCAGAGTCACGGACCAGCATTTCAAACCAGGCCATCAAGTGGTGACCAAAAGTCACAGGTTGTGCCGTTTGCAGGTGAGTAAAACCTGGCATGATGGTATTGGTATTTTTCGCCGCCAAGCTCAAAATGCCTTTTTGTAATTTCTCTAATAATTTTAGGATGGCATCAATTTCATCACGGACATAAAGGCGGATGTCTGTTGCCACCTGGTCATTACGGCTACGGCCAGTATGTAATTTTTTACCTGTAATGCCGATACGCTGAGTCAGACGTGACTCAATGTTCATGTGCACATCTTCAAGGTCAATGCGCCACTCGAAATTACCTGCTTCAATATCTGCCTTAATCGCAGTCAGGCCTTCAATGATGTCATCACGTTCTTGTTCAGTCAGCACGCCCACTTTTGCAAGCATGGTTGCATGCGCAATTGAACCCGCAATATCTTGTTTATAAAAACGTTGGTCAAATTGTACAGATGCTGTAAATTCAGCAACAAAAGCATCAGTCGCTTCAGAGAAACGACCGCCCCACATACCCGAAGTCTGGGCTTGTGATGGATTTGAGGAATTAGAAGATGTGGTCATGTCGGCTCAATAAGATTAAAAGCAGTAGAACGAAAAAGAGTATAGCAAATTCAACGGCTGTTGCCGAAGTCCCATCTGCTCAATCTGTTACAGATCCGATGGGGCAGCAACAATCTTCTTATTTTTTTGGCCAGATTGGCAATTGGCGTTATCTGCTGGAACTGTTTGTTGGCGGTAATGTTTTGGCTTTGGTACTGAGTCTGGCAGAAGCCCAGTCTTGGCAAGCGCTCAATTTTATGCACTTGCTGCAATACATCCTCTATATTAACTGGGTGTTGCTATCATTTGCGGCTTGTGTAGAACTGTTTCACCAGTATTTTGATCGTATGGGGATCAAATCTGCATTGATTACCGGATTCTTGTTCTTACAGGCTATCGTGCTGGTAACGACAGTTAGTTTAAACATTCTGATACATTTTGGGATAAATTTTCATCTGCATGATCTTACATCTGAAATTGCTTTTAAGCAGGTCGGAATGCACCTGAGTTTTGGAATTTTGCTCGGAACTTTCTGTTTTCGTTATCTTTACTTAAGGGAGCAATGGACACGTCAACGCCATAGCGAGTTAAATTCACGGATTCAGGCCATGCAGGCCCGGATTCAACCACATTTTTTATTTAATAGTTTAAATAGTGCTATCAGCCTGATCAGCATTGATCCTGATAAAGCGGAACATATGCTGCTTAATCTGTCCCGACTGTTTCGTGCCAGCTTTCAGGAATTAAAGCTGGTCAGCTTGCAAGAAGAAATCGATTTGTGCCAACGTTATCTGGAGATTGAGCAAATCCGACTCGGTGATCGTTTGCAGGTTGAATGGAAATTAGAAAACAAAGACTTATACTCATACGTCCAAATTCCATTACTGACTTTACAACCCCTATTAGAAAATAGTATTTTCCATGGAGTTGAAAAAATTCTAACAAAGAGTACGATAAGCGTATTGATTGAAATCCTGCAAAATCAAATTAATATTATTATAACAAACCCATATTCACAGGATCATGCAGCATTAAAGCGGGGAAATGGTATTGCAATTGAAAATGTTCGACAGCGTTTGAAGGCCTATTATGGCCCGACAGTAACCTTTAGAACCTATGCCGGCAAGGGAATTTTTACGACGGTTGTGCAATATCAATATAAATAACAATAAAATACAGTTAACTTAACAACAATGACATGCCGTTAACTGAAGGAGGATAAATGGACATCCTGATCTGTGATGATGAGCCTCTTGCCATAGAGCGTTTGGCACGCCTGGTCAGCCAGCTCGGCCATACTGTGGTTGCAACCGCAACCCATGGTCAGCAAGCCCTTGATCTGGCCCATCAGCACGAGCCCGATGTCATTCTATTAGATATTCAAATGCCCGAAATGGACGGTCTGCGTTGCGCACAACATCTGCGCCAGCTTGACCCAATGCCGGCAATTGTTTTTTGTACGGCCTATGACCACCATGCGCTTGATGCATTCAAGTCGAATGCAGAAGGCTACTTGCTCAAACCAGTGATGCAACAGGAGTTAGCACAGGTATTCGAGCATTTAACCAAACTTACCCAAGCTCAGATGAGCCAACTAAAACAAAAAGAAAATATGGAAGAACTCAATATCAGCCGCCATCAGATTGCGGCAAAGACTTATCGCGGGGTGGAGCTTGTCCCTGTGGAAAATATTTACTATTTCCTGGCTGATCAGAAATATGTCACGGTACGGCATAAAAATGGCAGTGTCCTGATCGATGAAACATTAAAGGACTTGGAACAGGAATTTGGCCAGAATTTTATCAGGATTCACCGCAATGCGCTGGTGTCTGTAAACTATCTGGATGGGCTGGAAGTGGTCAGTTCGGGGCAGTATCAGGTGCGTTGCCGTGAGCTGGATGAAAGACTTGCAGTAAGTCGGCGCCATTTACCATTTTTACGTGAACGCATTCATAAGCTCTGAAGCGTATGGGATCGGGTTGCAGTTGAAACTTGCATAAATTCACTTGCATTTTAAAGTGATCAGGTTAAGTTTAGACTATTGTTCTCATTCACTGTATTTGAAATTTATGAAGACCCTAAAAATTGCAACTCGACAAAGTCCTCTTGCACTATGGCAAGCGGAGCATATCCGTGCACGTCTGCAGGAGCTGCATGCCGACCTTCAGGTCGAGTTGGTCACGTTTGTGACACAGGGTGATAAAATTCTTGATACCCCATTGGCAAAAATTGGTGGCAAGGGCCTGTTTGTTAAAGAACTTGAGGCTGCATTACTGGATGGTCGTGCAGACTTGGCCGTGCATTCCATGAAAGATGTACCCATGGCACTGCCTGAAGGTTTAAGTCTTGCGGTGATCTGCGAACGTGAAGATCCATTGGATGCTTTTGTCTCTAATAGCTATACCAGCTTTGACGAGCTGCCACAGGGTGCTAAAGTAGGCACATCCAGTCTGCGTCGTAAGAGCCAGATTTTAAAGGCACGTCCGGACCTTGAGATCATTGATCTGCGAGGTAATGTCGGCACACGGCTGTCGAAACTCGATGCAGGCAATTACGATGCTATTATTCTTGCCAGTGCCGGTTTAAAACGTCTGGGATTGGCAGATCGTATTCGTCATACGCTTAAGCCTGCGGTCAGTTTACCAGCTGTGGGACAGGGTGCGCTTGGTCTTGAATGTCGTGATCGTGATCAGGCTGTACTTGACCTGATCCTGCCACTCTTACATGCGGAGACTGATGCCTGTGTTCGTGCTGAACGCGCATTTAATGCCTATCTGGAAGGCGGTTGTCAGGTGCCGATTGCAGGTTATGCAACTTTACAGGATGGTAAAATTGCTATTGAAGGCCGTGTGGGTAGCGTGGATGGTGCCACCTTATTAAAAGCAGAATTACAGGGTGATGTAAATCAGGCAGAGCAGCTCGGTGTGATTCTGGCACAGAATTTACTGGCCCAAGGTGCGGGTGATTTGCTTAAAGCACTATATTCATAAGATTCATGCTGTTTATCAATACTCGCCCTCAGGATCGTGCTGTCCGACTCACACAGCAGTTACAGGCAGCACAAATTCCTGTGGTAGAGCTACCTTTGCTGGAATTGGTTGCACAGCCTTATTCAGCAGAATTGGATAGCTTGTATCAGCAGTTGAATCGTGCTCAAGTCATTGTGGTGGTGAGTCCGACTGCGGTGCAAATTGGCATGCAATATCTGGCGCAGGCAGGCATTGAACTGGCTACATTGGCCCATATACAGTGGATTGCTGTAGGGCGCAGCACTGAACAGACATTGCTACAATATGGCATTCAAAGTCATGTGCCTGAGATTGAAACCTCTGAAGGAATGCTACAATTACCGATTTTGGAGAGTCTTGAAAAAGATGCTGTTGTAGCCTTTTGGCGAGGTGAGGGCGGTCGATTATTTATGATGGAGCATTTGCGTCAGCAGGGTGTTGAGGTACTAAATTTTGTACTGTATCAACGTCAGTGTCCGGTTCAGTCACAACAGACCATAGCTGCGCTTTTGCCTCGATTGCAGGGCAATCGTCATTATGTGGTTCTGATGAGTAGTGAAGCCAGCTGGTTAAACTGGGTGCAGCTAATGCAGCAGGACATCTCCCTGATCAGCAAGGGAATTTATTTAGTTTTAGGCCCACGTTTGGCCGCTATTTTAGGGGAATACCGTCAACATCATGCTGCAGCATTTGAGTATATACAACTCGAGAACCTGAGCAGCGATGTGATCGTACGGGAGATGAAGCGAGTACTGGGGAACTCATGAAGAAAATTTTAATCGTGCTGTTCATTGTGGCATTCGCCTGGATGGTCAAAATCAGTTATGACCTGTTCAGTTTGCGCCAGGCCCATACAGAACTCAGCTCCAGCTTTACTCTATTGCAGCAGCAAAATGCCAGTTTGAATGACAAGGTGGTTGCACTTAAACGCCAGGTAACTGAACAGCGCCAGGATGCAACAGCTGTATCCAACTCACAGATAGCTACTGCACCTGAATCGCATGATGCCGAACTGGTTCGTCAGCAACTCAGCCTGATTGAGTTCGCTTTGCAGCAGCAGCAATACAGCACAGCATTGGAAAAACTCAGTCAGCTGCAACTGGATTTGCCGAATTATACGCTTGCACCGGCTTTATTAGACGGTTTGGAGCGTGTACTCAGTAAAGATCAGGTAATGTTGCAACAGTTCATCAATAGTCGTCTGGTACAGCAGAATAAAATCCGGGATTTACTTAATCAAATGGATGCTGAAATTGCTAAGGAGTTAAAAGTCCAGCACAGTGCCACACCGGCAGAGTCTGGTTCCTTCTGGCGCAATCTGATTCAAATTGAAGCTGTGCAGCAGCCAAGTACGGTGTTAATGCAGCGAGGACTAGTGTTGAAAGAGGCGCAATTACGTCTATTGATGGCAGAAAACGTGCTACAGCAAAGTCAACAAATTCCTTTCCAACAATCGCTTGGTGCCGTGGCTGAAGTCCTCAAACAATTACCGGATGCCAAAAGCCAGCAATGGGTTAAACAGCTGGAACAGATCCGCACCATACCGCTGACACCGGTTCCTCCTCTGAATGCCCGTACCTTAATGAGCTGATCGCTTATGAAACAGATTCTGCTTGCCTATTTATTTGTCAGTCTGCTCGGTATTGCGGCTTTAAGTCTACTCAGTTACGGTCACGGACCAGGGTATGTCTATCTGTACTGGCGTAACTGGCAGGTACAGACCAGTCTATGGATACTGGCAGCGCTACTGGTTACGATCAGCTTTGTCATGCATATGCTGTGGTATGCGGTTACGCGTTATCTGAATCGCGAGCAGCGCAAAAAACAGCGCGTTTTCAGTTTTCATCATTTACATCCTTATGAACAACTGGCAGTGGTGTGGCTGCTCAATGCCTCACAGGATCAACGTGATTTTATTCAGCAGTCTTTTGCCCAGTCTGGATTATTAAAAGATATTATTCATGCACGTTTGTCTTGGGGGCAGCAGGATTTTGATGAGGCTTTGAAATCTTTAAATCAGTCCAATCCAATGGCATTTGAACTGGCTGAATTACAGCGTATTGAAGTGTACTTATCGCAACAGGATGGTCAGCAGGCATTAACCCATCTTGAATTCTTAAATCAGCATGAATTATCCCCTTGGCTGTTTAAAGTTAAATCAGCTTATGAGCAGAGATTAACCAAATTATGGGGGCAATTTGCCTTAAATTTTCCTTGGTTGTATTTAAGATCAACTCAATATGGTCATTTAGAGCAAAATACTAAAACACTTTGGCTAGAACAATTATTACTGGCTTTTGAACAGGCGGATCAGGAAGATTTAAAATACTTGCAACAGCGCTATATCGACTTAAGCGAAGAAATATTTACACGTGACTATACCGTCAAACTATTGTGGCTGAAGTTGTTATTTAAAATGCCTGAAATGAGTGCCGAGCATGAAGCGCTAGCAGTGCATTTATTGGAACAGCAATTTAATCAGGACGTATTTTATTTATGGTTTCAGCAACAATTACTTCGACAAAATCCTGATTATGAAGTTATTAACCAGCAAATTTCATTATGGGAAGAAAAATATACAGCAGTGCCGGTCTTAACATTTGCCAAATGGCATGTACTGCAAGCTGCGGGTCGAGTAGAGGAAGCCCAGCAACTGCTTGCACTCTATCCAGATGATGTGCGTATGAGTTATCTGCGCATTAAATCTGCCTTGCAGGGGCAGGATGAGTTACAACAACAACTGAATCAGGTGTTTGAATCAAATGCCAATTTTATTGATACAAGAATATAGGGGATAATATATGGAATCACTTGCGCAGTATCCAGTGATTTTTGAGCAACGCGTGGCTTGGGGTGATATGGATGCCTTTGGTCATGTTAATAATGCGGTGTATTATCGTTATATTGAAAGTGCCCGACTGGCTTATCTGGATCGATTAAATATACTAGTTGGTCCATTATTAACTGTTGTGGCTACGAATCAATGTCGCTATTTAAAGCCTGTGGTTTATCCGGATCAACTTAAAATCGGTGTGCGTATTGAAGATATAGGCACTACCTCATTTCGTATGAGTTATTTATTATGGAGTGAGCAGCAGCAAAGTGTAGTGGCAATTTCTGAAGCGGTTCTGGTTTGTATAAATAAAAATAGCATGCAAAAAATGCCAATTCCTGAAGATGTACAGGAAATAATAAGAAATCTAGAAAATACGGTTGAACATACAGTTTAAAATACGAGAAAATTATTTAATTTTGTAATTAATTTTATTATTTGTTGTTATCCGTTCAAATTTTTTTATTGAATATTTTATTTAATCTAAATATTATGAAAAAGTTATTTATAAAACGAATAATATTATTTTTATGGAGAGAGTGATGCCAGACATTACGAATTTATCAGTTGAAGAGTTGAAGCGTTTACAAGCTGAAGCTGAAGCATTAATTGCGTCTAAAAAAGACCAGGAAATCGAAGATGCTTATAATCAGGTATTAAGCATTGCAGAAAAAGTAGGTATGAGCATTGAGCAGTTGCTCGAGTTCGGTGCCTCTAAGCGCAAGAAATCATCTCGCAAGACTGTAGAACCACGTTACCGCAGTAAAGCAAATCCGGAAGAAACTTGGACAGGTCGTGGTAAACAGCCACGCTGGCTGGTTGCAGAACTGGAACAAGGTGCCAAGCTGGAAGATTTTCTGATCTAAAGATTTGACTGTGAATGTTGTCATAGGTCAGTCATGGAAATGATCTATATATCTTTAACCAAGCATCATTGCTTGGTTTTTTTATGCCCATCAATTGGCGTGGTGAAAAAAGTATGCATAATGTACTTATATTAAGAAAAGAATCATAACCAGGAACTGAAATTGATGGATTGGTTGGGGTGGGATGAGCAGTAAACCGAAAACTTTCAAATGGTTAATTCTTGCCATAGTCGCCTTTTTTATTTTTGTGGTTTTGCAGGTGCCGGCTGCCTGGCTGATTTCAAAATTTTATAAAAATAATCAGGTACTGCATAACGTCAGTGGCAATATTTGGCAGGGGAGTGCTGACTGGAAAAAAGGTCAATTGCGTGGCAGCCTCAACTGGCAGGTCCGTCCATTGGATTTGTTATTATTGCGTCTCGGGGCAAATGTGGAAGTACATAGCGGCAATACTAAACTTGCCGGTGTAATGGCTTACGGTCTGACCAAAACGCTAGTCGCCAGGAATCTGGAAGGACAGGTCGCACCAGAAACCTTGAAAAATCTGGCAGACTGGCAATGGCCAACCAATGCAATTCAATTTAAGCAGCTCGATTTTAAATATAAGAAACAAAATGGCTTTAGTGATGTGAGTGGTCAGTTGAATTGGACCGGGGGAGAATTGATCTATACCTTTGCACAGCGTCAAGAGCGGATGAGTGTTCCTGTTCTTGCCGGGAAGCTGGCAGATGAGTCAGGTAAATTATTGCTGGATGTTCGCGATAGTCGTGATCAGAAAATGCTGAATATTGAACTTGATCCCGATCTGATGCTGAATGTGCAACTGACACAGCGTATGTTACTGAATGTTCCTTCCTATGAAGGTAAAGCTGGACTGGACACTTATGTCATCAGCACCCGTCAGCCGTTGATGGGAGGCCTAAACTGATGGCCATCAATATAGATAAATTTAAACAGCTGGATCTACAGTCGTTTAATAAAGCAGCACCCGCACTTTTAGTTTTACTGATTCTGTATCTGTGCTGGAAACTGGCAGCCCTATTCTGGCTGGTCGTTGCACCGCCTCAAGCCCTGCAAGTAGAACGTGTAGAGTTGGGCTCACAGCAGTCACGGATTCCGAATATCAGCTCTTTCGCCTTATTTCAGGAAACTGGACAAAGTGCGGCAAGTGCGGAAGTCTCCAATATTCTGTTACAAGGGGTGATGGTTGCCAGTCCAAGCTATTTGTCTTCAGCAGTATTGAAGCTGAATGATCAGGTCGATCGCTATCGTGTTGGCGAGAGCTTGGGTAATAGCGGCTATGAGCTGGCTGAAGTGTACTGGGATCGGGTGATTATTCGTCAGCAAAATGGTGCGAGTAAGGAAGTTTTCTTTAAGGGCTTGGAAAATGGCTTAAATCAGCCTTGGCAGAGTAATGAGCAGAAAAGTGGGCGTTCATCGTCATCCTCAAATTGGGGTGGATCAGCGAATCAGCCAACAAATGAGCCTGCTTCACCGCAGAATGAGATTGGTCACGCGATTCAGCAGATGAATGAAAACCGCGAACAGTATCTGGAAAATATGGGAGTTTCTGCAGGTGAAGGGGGTTATGAAGTCACTTCGCGAACTCCGGCAGTGCTGCGTAACCGTCTCGGTCTCAGACCCGGCGACCGGATTGTATCCCTGAATGGTCAAACCGTCACTGCAGGACAATCTGAAGTGCAGTTACTGGAACAGGCACGACAGCAGGGCCAGGTAAAACTTGAAATTAAACGTGGTGATCAGGTGATGACCATTCAACAGGATTTAAAGTGATGTGTCATCACATATAGGGTTGGGAAGCATTTAGGTTTATGGCTTTATTTAATAATAATCGATCAGCATGGGCGCTTTGTGTTGCCGCACCTCTGGTGGCTATGGTCAGTACCGCAACTTATGCGCAGACCTGGAAAATCAATCTGCGTGATGCAGACCTGGCTGCTTTTATTAATGAAGTAGCCGATATTACGGGGAAAAATTTTGCCGTTGATCCAAGGGTGCGCGGCAATGTCACAGTCATTTCAAACCGGGCATTAAACCGGGCTGAAGTCTATGATCTGTTTCTTGGGGTCTTGAATGTTAATGGTGTCGTGGCGATCCCGTCCGGGAATACCATCAAACTGGTGCCAGACAATAACGTCAAGAACTCCGGTATTCCGTATGATGCCCGTAACCGTGCGACTGGTGACCAGATTGTGACCCGGGTAATCTGGCTGGAAAATACCAATCCGAATGACCTGATTCCAGCACTACGCCCACTAATGCCACAGTTCGCCCATTTAGCGGCTGTGCCAGGAACCAATGCTCTGATTGTTTCCGATCGCGCTAGCAATATTTACCAGCTGGAAACCATTGTGCGTAATCTGGATGGTACCGGTCAGAATGATCTGGAAGCGATTACCTTACAGTCGAGTCAGGCTGAGGAGATGATTGGCCTGATTGAGTCCATGACAGCTACAGGTGCTGCCAAGGATCTCAAAGGCTCACGTGTGCGGGTCATGGCAGATCAGCGGACCAATCGGATTATCATCAAAGGCGATACTGCAACCCGTAAGCGTATTCGCCAGATTATTGAAACGCTGGATGTGCCTGCAGCGGATCGTTTAGGGGGGCTAAAAGTCTTTCGCCTGAAATATGCCAGTGCCAAAAACCTGGCTGAAATTTTACAAGGACTGGTTTCTGGGCAGGCTCAGGGGCGTTCGAGCTCTTCTTCAGAGAACAGCTCCGCAGGAACTTCGCTGAATACATTGGGCAATAACAGCTCTGCATCCAATATGTCTCAGGAAGCTTCCACTTCCGGGATTCAGTTAAATTCAGGATTAGGAAATAACCAGCAAGGAATTACCAGTTTTAATGCCAATGGTGTCAGTATTATTGCTGATGCGACCCAGAATTCATTGGTAGTGAAGGCTGATCCACAACTGATGCGCGAAATCGAGTCGGCGATTAATCAGCTGGATACGCGTCGTCAGCAGGTGTTAATTGAAGCTGCGATTCTGGAAGTGGAAGGTACGGATGCTGACCAGCTGGGTGTGCAGTGGGCACTTGGTGATCTAAGTAGCGGTATTGGTCTGATTAACTTTGATAACTTTGGTGCCAGCCTGAAAAATATTGCTGCCGGCTATCTGACCGGTGGTGCGGCAGGGGCAGGCAGGGCAATTGGTACAGGGACCTCACTCGTGATAGGTGATTATCGTGAAGGCAGTGATGGTTCCCGAAAGCTCTATGGTGCACTGATTCAGGCACTCAAAGAAACCACGAAGTCGAATCTATTGTCTACGCCATCGATTGTGACCATGGACAATGAAGAAGCCTATATCGTAGTGGGTGAAAACGTTCCATTTGTAACAGGTTCAGTTTCTACGGGTGCGGCAGGTGTTGCCAACCCCTACACCACCATTGAGCGTAAAGATGTGGGTGTGACACTAAAAGTCATTCCGCATATTGGTGAAAATGGAACCGTACGTCTGGAAGTCGAGCAGGAAGTTTCTGCAGTTGCACGTGATAAGGGGCAGGCATCAGATCTGGTCACCAGTAAACGTGCGATCAAAACTTCAATTCTGGCCGAACATGGTCAAACCATTGTGCTCGGTGGTCTGATTTCAGATAACACCAGCTACGGTCGTCAGGCGGTACCGGGTTTGGGTGCAATCCCTGGTTTGGGGCGTTTATTCCGCTCGGAAGGTAAATCCAATCAGAAGCGTAACCTGCTGATTTTTATTCACCCAACGATTGTGGGGGATAAAAATGAAGTGCATAAGATTTCCCAGCAGCGCTATAGTCAGCTGTATAGCTTGCAATTGGCGCTAGATTCGGATGGTAATTTTGCCAAACTGCCAGAAAACCTGGATGATGTATATCAACAACGTCTCCCTGTTTCTAAAACACCCCTAGGGTCGAATTACCAAACTGTACCAACTGCACCTGTAGCCTCACAGCCGGTGGCAGTAGTCACTACGCCAGTTGCAATTGAACCTGTAGTGCAACAGCAATCTGTGCAACCAGTACAAAATGTAGAAAAAACCCGAAATACAGTGACAACCACGACGTTGCGTCCGAAAAGCTAGAGGTGCGGTGGTTGCAAACAGCATGTTATGATCAACGTAACAGAATAAAAGAGAAGTGGATGTTATGACTTGGAAAATTCAAGCCATTACTGGCGATCTGACAGGACAGGAAATTAGCATTGACCGTGACATGCTGGTGGGTCGTCATCAGGCAGCAGATATTGTGTTGCAGGCTGCAGAAATCTCGCGTAAGCATGCTGCCTTCTTGCTGAAGGAAAATGCACTGTGGGTACAAGACCTGGGTTCTTCAAATGGTACTTTTGTCAATGATATGCGCATTGATTCAGAAGCATTGCTGAAACAGGGTGATATTGTACAGTTTGCCAGCCTAAAATTCTCTGTGCTTGAGCCAGCACAAGAAGTCATCGTCGAACCTGAACTAGAACAGACAGCTGAACGTATTATTGAAGAGGCTGCTGAGAAGACTGCTGCTCATCAGATGAATGAGCAGGGTATGCCAGAGCTAAAAGAGCGTGATGCTGAAGTCCAGTTGACTCGTGATGGTATGCCAACCAATGTAGGTATTCCAAAACCGGCGCCAATTCCTGAAGGTATAGATTTATCTGCGGTTAAACCTGAACCAACACCAATTCCTGTTGAGCAACCGGTTTCTCGTGTAGAAGAAGCGAAGGAACAGCAAAAAAATGCTTCAGTCGGTTTGATTTCTTTAATTGTTATTGTGATTTTAGCAATTATGGCCTGGCTATTCTTTAAATAAGCCAAGTATTGGTTACAATTAAGGCATGCAATCGCATGCCTTTTTTGTGGCTGCGTGATGAATAAACATAAAGAGGGTGGAAATGTCTGTAGCACAACTGGATAAACGTGAGCTGATTTTATTTGATCTGGATGGCACCTTGGTGGATTCTGCTTCTGACCTGTATCGTGCCATGAATATGAGCTTAAATGTGCTGCAATTGCCTTTTGTGACTGAAGAACAGGTACGAGTCTGGATTGGAAAGGGTACTTCGAAGTTTTGTGAAAGCGTACTACTGCACCTGACTGGAAGTTTGGATCCAGCACAGCATCAGGAATTACTAAATACTTTCCTGGAAGTCTACAATGCTGATCCATGTGTCGATACCGTACCATTTCCGGGCATTATTGAATTTCTACAATGGGGTAAAGCACAAGGTAAAAAGCTCATTTGTGTGACCAATAAGCCCGAACAGCCTGCACGCAGTATTTTAGATATTTTGGATATGGCGAAGTATTTTGATGACACTATTGGTGGTGACCGTTTTACCGAACGTAAGCCGGATCCGCGTCAATTGCTGCATTGTGTCGAGCATTATGCTGTCAGCAAAGAGCAGGTGCTGATGATTGGCGACTCGGTGAACGATGTCGAAGCTGCACGCCGTGCCGGTATAGATTGTATTGTAGTCAGCTATGGCTATAATCATGGTGAGAATATAGCAGACAGCCATCCTCAGGAGATTGTGGATGATCTACGTGAACTGCTGGCTTAATTAGGGTATTAGGGAATTAAAATGAATAGTTCTAAGGTTTTTCGATGGCGTCGCTCAGTCCAATTCTATTTACACACTGAGTAACCCTAATTTAAAGAGAAAAACCGAATGACCACTCAAGCACAATTCCAGCAACTTGCTGCGCAAGGCTATAACCTGATTCCCGTTTACCGTCAGCGCTTGGCCGATACTGATACGCCCCTTTCTATTTTTGCTCGCCTTAAACAGCATCAACAGGCTTATCTGTTTGAATCGGTTGAGGGGGGGGAGAACTGGGCGCGTTATTCAATCATCGGTTTGGGTGAATCTACCGTGTTCTCCTGTAACGCAGGTGAACTGACGGTACAACATGCCGATGGCTCGATTGCAAAGCAGCACTGTTCAGACCCCTTCCAATACATTCGCGACTTTCAGGCGCAGTTTAAAGTGCCGACTCAAGCAGACTTACCTGCTTTACCAAGTTTTACTGGTGGTCTGGTCGGTTACTTTGGCTATGACTCGGTACGTTATATCGAGCCAAAGCTGAATAATGTCCCTGAAGCCGATCCAGTAGGTTTGCCAGATATCTGGATGATGCTGTCTAAAACAGTGATCGTATTTGATAACCTCAAAGATACCTTGTTTTTGATTGTGCATGCCGATACGAATGATGCTAATGCATATGAAAAAGCACATGAAAAATTAAATGAATTGGAAAATATTCTGGCAACACCAATCAGTCTGAAAGCAGAAAAACATACTCCACCGCATTTTGAGTCATTAACCGGGCATGACAACTTCCTTGCTTCTATTGAAAAAGTGAAAGAGTACATCCGTGCTGGTGATGTGATGCAGGTAGTACCCGGTCACCGTATGGTCTCTGATTTTGATGGAGAGCCTCTACAGGTCTATCGTGCGTTACGCCACCTTAACCCATCACCCTACCTGTTCTTGGTGCAAGGGCAGACCTTAGAAAACAAGACACCATTCCATATTGTAGGTTCTTCACCTGAGATTTTATCTCGTTTGGAAAATGGGATTGCTACTGTGCGTCCCCTGGCAGGGACTCGTCCGCGTGGCAAGACCAAAGAAGAAGATCTGGCATTAGAAAAAGATCTGCTTTCTGATGAAAAAGAGATTGCCGAGCATTTAATGCTGATTGATCTGGGCCGAAATGATGTTGGTCGGGTGTCAAAAATCGGTAAAGTGCAAGTGACTGATCAAATGGTGATCGAACGTTATTCGCATGTCATGCACATTGTCTCGAATGTACAAGGTGAAGTGCGTGATGATGTAGATGCATTGGATGTTTTTAAAGCAACATTCCCGGCAGGCACGCTTTCTGGTGCACCAAAAATTCGTGCCATGGAAATTATTGACGAAGTTGAGCCGGTAAAACGTGGAATTTTCGGTGGTGCTGTTGGTTATTTAGGCTGGCACGGCGAAATGGACATGTCGATTGCGATTCGTACCTGTGTCATTCGTGAAAATAAGGTCTATGTTCAGGCCGGAGCAGGGCTGGTTGCTGACTCAAATCCTGAATCTGAGTGGAATGAAACCCAAATAAAAGCTCGCGCAGTGATCAAAGCGGTTGAATTATCATCAAATGGTTTGATTTTATGAGTTTTTGACGTTTTTTTTGAAAAAAACACTTGCATGGTTTCTGAGTTTTGCTAAACTGCACACCGTTCCGATACGAAACGTACGAAACACTAAGAAACGCCGGCATAGCTCAGTTGGTAGAGCAACTGACTTGTAATCAGTAGGTCCACAGTTCGAATCCGTGTGCCGGCACCATCTTAGAGAGTTTCTAGTGTAGAGTAAAGAACAGCACTGATGTAAGTGTAAAAAATGGTGAGGTTCCCGAGCGGTCAAAGGGGGCGGACTGTAACTCCGCTACGAAAGTTTCGAAGGTTCGAATCCTTCCCTCACCACCAATTTTAAGACTTCAATAAGTGGTTTGTACCAACATCGTGCGGGAGTAGCTCAGTTGGTAGAGCGGTAGCCTTCCAAGCTACATGTCGCGAGTTCGACCCTCGTCTCCCGCTCCATTGAAGTACTAATATTTGCTCTTATAGCTCAGTGGTAGAGCACTCCCTTGGTAAGGGAGAGGTCTCGAGTTCAAATCTCGATAAGAGCTCCAGATTACAGTTTATCGCAACATTGTTGCAAAAGATTCCAAAAGCAGGCTATTTAGTCTGCTTTTCAAGTATTGGGCGTTTGATTTTTTTAGGCGATATGTCGGAGCTGAGTTTTACTCAGAATTGTGTTCGACGTAAACGAGGAAGATGAACATGGCTAAGGCTAAGTTTGAACGTAATAAGCCACACGTTAACGTGGGCACAATTGGTCACGTTGACCATGGTAAAACAACTTTAACAGCTGCAATTGCAACTGTATGTGCGAAGAAATTCGGTGGTGAAGCGAAAGACTACGCTGCAATTGACTCTGCACCAGAAGAAAAAGCACGTGGTATTACCATTAACACTTCTCACGTAGAATACGATTCTCCAA